>CAYZTZ010000030.1:25661-28057 GCA_964481255.1 uncultured Acidobacteriota bacterium
TCCGGGAATCCACCCGCCCAGCAACTTCCTGTGTGAGCACGGGTCTCCAGACCCGTGCGTTGCCAAGCTTTTCGGGCGTTTCCGGGAATCCACCCGCCCAGCAACTTCCTGTGTGAGCACGGGTCTCCAGACCCGCGCGGTATATCTCAGATTCAAGATTTGCTTCCGGCGTTCGCCGGTGCTAATAATGCGGCGTACGGAAATTGTACCGCCAACAGATCATTGCAGAGGGTGACCATGTCAATCAAAACAGAGGCTTCGCGAATACTCGACCCCATCGACCCGTTTGTCCGCAGGCATATCGGCCCGAGACCGGGCGACGCCGGAGAAATGCTGCAGACTCTGGGATTGTCCACGATGGAGGAATTGATCGATCAAACGGTGCCGTCCGGCATCCGGCTCATGGCTCCGCTGCGGATAGGCGACCCGCACGATGAACACGCCGTCCTCAGGCGAATGCGCGGGTTGGCGTCGCAGAACCAAATTTTTCGATCGTTCATCGGCATGGGGTATCACGATTGCGCGACTCCCCCGGTCATTCAGAGAAACATCCTGGAGAACCCCGGCTGGTATACCCAATACACACCCTATCAGGCGGAGATCGCCCAGGGGCGGCTGGAAGCGCTCATGAATTTCCAGACCATGGTCGCGGACCTGACAGGTCTCGACATCGCGAACGCGTCCCTGCTGGATGAAGGCACGGCGGCGGCGGAGGCGATGAGCATGAGCTACAGCCTCTGCAAAACCGGCGTCGACGCCTTCTTTATCTCCGAAGCGTGTCATCCGCAGACCATCGCCGTTGTCGGGACGCGGGCTCGCGCACGAGGAATCGAGCTCATTATCGGGGACCACGCGTCCTTCGATTTCAGCCGGCAGGTATTCGGCGCGCTTCTGCAATATCCGGCAAGCGAAGGGGCGGTTTGGGATTACGAGGACTTTGTGCGGCGCGCCCACGAGGCGGGCGCCATGGTGACGGTGGCGGCCGATCTGCTCGCCCTCACCCTGCTCAGGCCTCCCGGTGAATTCGGCGCAGACATCGCCGTGGGGAATTCGCAGCGTTTCGGGGTTCCGCTCGGCTACGGAGGGCCCCACGCGGCCTTTTTCGCCACGCGCGACGAGTATAAGAGGCAGATGCCGGGGCGTATCGTAGGCGTATCCAGGGACACCATGGGGAAGCCGGCCTTCAGGCTGGCGCTGCAGACAAGGGAGCAGCATATCCGTCGGGACAAGGCGACGAGCAATATATGCACCGCCCAGGTCCTGCTCGCCGTCATGGCCGGCATGTACGCCGTGTATCACGGACCGGAAGGCTTGAAAAAGATCGCCCGGCGCGTCCGTCTCCTGACCTTCCTGCTGGCCGGCGGCTTGAGACGGCTCGGGTATACGGTGGCCCCGGAGCTTTATTTCGACACTCTCCGTGTGGAGACTGGACCGGAAAAAACCGGTCCGGTGCTCGATCAGGCGCGGGAGCGCGGGATAAACCTGCGCCGAATCGGGACGCAGGCCGTGGGGATAAGCATGAACGAGACGGCAGGAGCGGAGGACTTGATGGATCTGCTCGCCGTTTTCAACCTGCAGAAGCCTTTGCCTTTCGGCGTCGAGGATCTGGCGGACGCGGATCCTCCGGATTACCCGGAGCCCCTGGCCCGCCGGAGCGCCTTTCTCACCCACCCTGTGTTCAACCGCTATCACTCCGAGACCGAATTCCTGCGATACATGCGTCGTCTGCAGAACAGGGACCTTGCGCTCGACACATCGATGATCCCCCTGGGCTCATGCACGATGAAATTGAACGCGACCGTGGAGATGATGCCCATCACCTGGCCCGAGTTCAGCCGCATCCATCCGTTCGCCCCTGCCGAGCAGGCCAAGGGTTACCGCATGCTTTTCCGCCAGCTGGAAGACTGGCTGGCTGAAGTTACCGGGCTTCCGGCTGTGTCCCTGCAGCCCAATGCCGGTTCGCAGGGTGAATATTCCGGGCTTCTGGTGATTCGCAAGTATCACGAGAAAAGAGGGGAAGGGAAGCGCAACGTATGCCTTATCCCGGAATCGGCCCACGGCACGAATCCGGCCAGCGCGGTCATGGCCGGTCTGAAGGTGGTGGTGGTGGACTGCGACGCAAACGGGAATATCGATGTGGCGGACCTTCGGACAAAGGCCGAGCGCTACAGGAACGAACTGGCCGCTCTAATGGTGACCTATCCGTCCACGCACGGAGTTTTCGAGGAGGCGATCCGGGAGATCTGCACGATCGTTCACGAAAGCGGCGGCCAGGTCTACATGGACGGCGCCAATATGAACGCGCAGGTCGGGCTGTGCCGTCCCGCGGAGATCGGGGCCGACGTGTGCCATCTGAACCTGCACAAGACCTTCTGCATCCCGCATGGCGGCGGCGG
>CAYZTZ010000031.1:0-5753 GCA_964481255.1 uncultured Acidobacteriota bacterium
TCGCGAAGTTATGGGCATCCCATGAAAAGGGGACAGCCACCAGTGTCCCCATGCTCTTCTGTGAAAAAGAGTCTTTTTGGGTAAGACCTTCAGCGTATTGCAGGATGTATTGCTTGTGTGGTTATGCCCGTATGGCCTCGCGATGTCACCCAACGAGGAAACCATCTCCAAACCGTCTTTTGCCGGGATAAGGATTGCAGAATCTGCCGGATATTCTTGCCACGTTTCAGCGCATCCATCGCTTCAACAGACCTTTGCGGCCTCGAAGACGTCAATGCTGATTATATCCTTTTGCCACTGAAAGAATAGGGACACTGGTGACTGTCCCCTTCTTCGCAGGCCTCTTCGACCTCGGGAATGGTCTTTGGGATGGGAGGCCCCAGGACGCGGGTCCCGTCCGCAGCGACGAAGACGTTGTCTTCGATGCGGATGCCGCCGAAGCTTCGAAAGGCGTTCACCTTTTCATAATCGATGAATTCCCTGTGCAGGCCCTCGCCCTGCCAGCGGTCGATCAGGGCGGGGATAAAGTAGATTCCCGGCTCCACCGTCAGGACGAATCCGGCCTCCAGAGGCTTGCTGAGGCGCAGATAATTCAGTCCGAACTGCCCGCTCCGCTTCTCCCTCTTGGCGTACCCCACGACGTCTCCAAGATCCTCCATGTCGTGGACGTCCAGGCCGAGCATGTGGCCGATTCCGTGGGGGAAGAAGAGAGCGTGCGCCCCCGCCTCGACGGCGTCCGGGACACTGCCCTTCATCAAACCCATGGACCGCAGGCCCTCGGCCAGGATTCTGCATGCGGCCGCGTGGACCTCGCGGTAGGGGATCCCCGGCCTGATGCTTTCAACGGCTTCGAGCTGCATGCGCAGGACGATTTCATAGATTTCGGCCTGGGCGGCTGTGAACCGTCCGCTGACAGGGCACGTGCGCGTGATGTCGGAAGCGTATTGCATTCGGGACTCGGCCCCCGAATCGTTCAGCAGAAGCTGCCCGTCCTGGAGGATATTGTCCTGAGATTGGTTGTGCAGGACCTCCCCGCGCACCGTCACGATGGGAGGGAAGGCCTGCTGGCGCCCGCACGAAAGGGCGATTCCCTGGATCAGGCCCGCGATTTCGCATTCCCGGACGCCGGGCCGCGCCGCCGCCATGCAGGCGCGATGCATCCGGTCCGTGATCCCGAGCGCCTCCTCGATCTCCGCGACCTCGACCTCGGACTTGACGCTTCTCTGCGCCGCGACCTTTTCCATGAGGGGATGGGAGGCATTGGCGGCGATTTCCCCGGTGTCGATGCCGAGCAGGCGCGAGAGACGAAGCGCCGCGGAAGCCCGGTACGGGGGCAGATAATGCACCCGCAGACCCTGACGCCGCGCCTTCTCGAGGTGTTCCTCGAGACGTTCCGCGTCCTCCACGACGTCGATTCCCGCGCCCCGCGCCAGTTCCTCGCGCGAGGGCGTCGGGCCGCTCCAGACGATATCGTCGATGCCGGCGGGCCGGGCAAAAAGGACATCGTGGTCGGTTTCGGGATAGGAGAGCACCGCAAAATCCGGTTCCGAGAGGCCTGTGTAATACAGGAAATGGGAATTCTGCCGGAAGGGGAACGTGTTGTCGGCGTAATTGCGCGGCTGCGGCGCGTGACCCAGCCAAAGGATCACGCCTCCGTCGGCGGCGCGGCGTATCCAGTTGCGCCTTTGCCGGTATATCTGCGGCCAATCTGCTGCGATCGGATGCCGGCTCATGATGGCTCCTCAAAAAAGGGATCCGGACCCGGGCGAACCCGGATCTCAAATCAGTGGTTGTATTTCTCCCGCCTATCCTGATCCGGATTTCTCCAGCATCCGCCGCAGGCGGCGCATCTCCTCCCGCAGTTTTCTCTCGCGGGAATGAAGGGAATATAAGTATACGGCCAAAAGGATCCAGACGGCCATATAGGCGGCGAAAAGATATCGCAGGTTGTCCATCCCAAGCTCCTTAAAACGCTGCGTCCGCCTGCCTCTCCAGCCGTTCCAGCTCGCTCCGCATCGATTCCAGGCAGTAGCGGCGGCGCAGCAGGCAGATCAAGAGCAGCTGAAAGGCGGCCCAGCAGACCCACAAAGCCGGACGCATGGACGGAGACAATCCTCCCGTCTCCAGCATCGGCGACGGGTGAATGTCCCGCCACCAGCGTATCGAGAACCAGACCAGGGGCGCGTCCGCGAATGCGATGACGCCGAACACGGCGGAGACCAGGGCCCTGCGCTCCGGGTCCTCGATGTAGTTTCGGACCAGCAGATAGGCCGCGTAGAGCAGGCACAGGATGAGCGACGTCGTCAGGCGCGGCGACCAGGTCCACCAGACGAACCAGACCGGCTTCGCCCAGATCGGCCCCGTCACCAGAACGATGCTCATGAAAAGCACGCCGATTTCCGCAGCCGAAACGGCCAGGTTGTCGAAGCGGCGCTCCCTCCGGAAGAGGACCATCAGGCTGGCTGCGAAATTAACGGCGAACGCGGTGAGGCCGGTGATCGCCGCCGGGACGTGAAAGTAGAAAATGCGCTGAAGGTCCCCCATGGTCTTTTCCCTCGGCGCCGCTATCAGAGCCATGTAGAGAGCGAAGCTCATGCCCAGGAAAAGAGCCGCCCCCAGAAAATCGTCCAGACGCGGGCGGAACCGTTCGCTCATCGCTAATCCTCCAGAACGTGCTCGAAAAGCAGATATGAAAGGGTGCCGAAAACGACGGTGAAAACGGACATCACGCTGAGAGGCAGTCTCAGTCCGCCGTACCCGCCGCCGTTGAGGATGATGCCTGTCGCCTCCACCGCGTTGACGAGCACGGGCAGGACGACCGGGAAGAGAATCACGGGCAACAGCACTTCCCTGAGCCTGGTGTTCACGGCGATGGCTGAAAGAAGAGTCCCTACGGAGGCAAAACCGAGCGTTCCGATCACAAAAACCAGGACCAGATAAGGGATCTCTTCCCAGACCGAGAGGTTGAAAAAAACGAGGGCGAAGACAAAAAGAACCGCCTCGGAGATCAGCATGAAGACCGTCGCCGCCAGCATCTTGCCCAGGTACACGACCCCGCGGTCCACGGGAAGCATCAGCAGGCCCTGGAGGCAGTTGTTTTCCTTTTCCGCGGCGAAGGTGCGGTTGAGACCGAGCGTCCCCGCGAAAGCGAAAGCCGCCCACAGGATGCCGGGCGCCGCCGAGCGGATGGAGTCGTGGAGCGAGCCGAGCGCGAAGTTGAAGACGACAAGGACGACAATGCCGAAAAACAGCATCGAGTTGAGGGAATCCTTCGTCCTGAACTCGAGGAGCAGGTCTTTGCAGAATATCGCCCAGATCTTTTTCATACTACTGTCGCTCTCCGGCGATCCGCCCGTATGCTTCCAGAAATCCATCCAGGCTGATCGACGTCTTCGGGACATCCAGGGCCGCGACTCCCTTTTCTATCACGACAAGACGGTCCGCCATCTCGTAGCCCAGACGCGCGTCATGGATCGCCAGGATGCAGGTCCTGCCGGCGGCGCGCGCGGTCCGGAGCCGGCTCTTCAAAAATCCGGCGCCCGACGCGTCCAGCCCGGTAAAAGGCTCGTCGAGCAGCAGAATATCGGGGTCGTGCATGAAGGCCCTGGCAATGGCCAGGCGCTGCTGCATCCCTCTGGAATAATTGCGAACCGGTTCCCGTTCGCGCCCCGCCAGGCCCGCGTCCGCAATCCTCTTTTCCAGCGCCTCGTCCCCGGCGGAAAGGCCCATCAGCCGCGCGTAGAAGCGGAGGTTTTCCAGGGCCGTAAGATCCAGGTACAGAGACGTGCTGTGCGAAAGATAGCCGATCGATCCCCGTACCGCGCCTGTTCCCGTGGAGCCTGCCGGCCGGATGCGGACTGTGCCGGCGGAAGGCCTGCACAGTCCCGCCAGGATCCGCAGAAAAGTGGTTTTCCCCGCCCCGTTTCTGCCGAACAGGGATATGAACTCGCCCGCGCCCGCAACCAGGTCAAGGCTTCTCAGGGCTGAAGACCTGCCGAAATATTTGGCCAGTCCGCGGACCTCTATGGTGTTCATGGGCTGTCCGTGTTCGTGGTGCCTGCAGGGCACGGCTTACGATTTTCTCATAAGCAGGATAACGCGGCGAAGCCGGCGTTTGGCCGCCTCCCGCCGCCGCAGGTATTCCTGCCGGTCCAGAGCTTGGGCTTCATGCCTTCGGTCCAGGTCCGCGATATCGTCCAGCAGCTGTTCCCGCCGCCGCTTCAGCTGCTGCATGCGCGAGTCGGCCGACCCGCCTGGGTCGCGGTGGAAGCCGTACCAGAGAATAAGGATGAGTCCCATGAGAAGCAGGGGCCCGATGATGAAGGCGTTTCGGATCACGGGACCGGGCACGGCGCGGACGGCTGCGCCGCCCGCTTCGGAAGCATCCCGCGCCCCGACGGGCGTGCCTCCGGAAAAGGTCCATACGACTTCGGATCCGGCCCGGAGCGGCTCGCTGCGATAAACCGCGAAATTGCCCTGCGGGTCGTCATGAATCCTGGATAATCCCCGCCCGGACAGGGCCATGTCTCGCGGAATAACGCCGATTTCCAGAGGGCCGACATCAGCGTAGAACTTCTTGACGTAGACGTAGCTCCGGCCGGAGTAAGGGAGGAGCTGCTCCACCTCGAAAGTTGTGGTCCCCGGCCTCAGCGGGTACAGGGAGTAATAGCTCCTGCCGTCGGGGCTTTCGAGCGCCGCCTGCACCACGGGCATGGAGGATCCCGGCGCGGCCACCGTTATCACGGGCGTTTCCAGAATTCCCGGCGCCTTGGAAAAACGAAAGGTGCCCTCCGGGTTGACGTAAGTCCTGGGCGGCTTCGTTTCGTTTTTGACGGACACGGATTCCAGGGACTTCAGCCGATCGCCCGTCATCTGAAACGCGATGCGGCCCCCCTCGATCCGTATATCCTTCATGGAAGCCGTCGGTTCATAGACCTCTATTTCAACGCGGGCTTTGCCGTCGGCGTCGAAGCCTGCCATGGCGTGGTAGAGCACCGTCTTGTAGTCGGCCCGTATCAGCAGACGCTGATTTTCGGGAAGCCCTTCCAGACGGAACCCGCCCGAGGAATCCGTCTTGGTGGTCTTAAGGACGCTCATGCCCGCGCCCAATGAGACAGCCTCGACCGTAACGGCGCGCGCCGCGATCGAAGGGTCCGTGCGGTTGATCAGCCGTCCTTCCACGACTCCCTTCGGCTGGGCGTTCAGCAAGGGCGTCAGCACCAGGCAAAGCAGAATGAGGAGCGCGGATTTCGGGCGCCGTGCGGCGAATGCTGTCGTTGGTCCTGCAAGCATGATTCCCATTTCTATTCGAGACGCCGGCCGCAATCCGCGCAGAATTTCTTGCCGGGAATGATTTCAGATCCGCAAGACGGGCAGCGCAATACGTTCCGGGCCTGCGCGGAACCGGACAGGCGCCCGGAGGCTTTGCGCGCCGCGAGGGATTTCTCAATCGCCTCGTCAAGATCATCGGAGGCGCTCAGCCTGTCCAGGCTCTGCAGGATGATTGCGGCTTCGTTCTTGTAATCGGCCGCCAGGCGCTGGAAATCGGCCTCGGACAGGCGGCCCATTCGATAATCCTGCTCCAGGTCCCTGAGATTTTTGTAAACGGCCGCTTTCCGGTCGAGCAGGCGGTCCATATCCGTTTCGGCCGTCAGTTCAAGATCCCAATCGTCCTGGGATCCCTTAAACAGCGGGACCAGAACATAAAAAGCCGCGAAAACGACCACGACCGAGCATGCCGCCCACAGCATCCC
>CAYZTZ010000031.1:5853-10633 GCA_964481255.1 uncultured Acidobacteriota bacterium
ACCGCCGGCCGCTGCCCGCTGCTTTTATCCGGCAGCAACGTGATGACGCCGCCCGCGACCAACACCGCCGAGCCGAACCAGATCCAGAAGACCAGAGGATTCAGGTGCGCCGAGACCTCGTAGCGGGAATCGCCGGACATCCCGGCAAAGACGACGTAAAGATCCTCTTTCGGCGTGCTGTGAAGAGCCACCGTCGTCGTCGATTGCTGTCCGCCGGCCTTGTAGAAGCGTTTTTCGGGCTGCAGCGTTTGAACAAGCCTGCCGTTTTTGTAAGTCTCCAGGATCAGCCGTCCGTATTGATAATTGGCGGTCTCCCCTTCGCGGAAGCCCGCCATCTTGATCGTGTAATCGCCTATTTTCATCTCATCGCCGGCTGCGAGCGAACGCGTCGCTTCCCTGTTGAAAGCGTTTCCGGCGAGCCCCGCAAAAATGAAAACGATCGCAAGATGAACGATGTATCCGCCGTATCTTCTCTTGTTCATAAGCGTCAGGTTTATCAGCGCCGCCGCGTAGCTTTCGCCCCTGCCTTTGACGCGGATTCGGGCGGCCTTGTGAAACTCCTCGACGATCGTGGCTGCGACAAACGCGCACAGGGTGAGGCAGACGACTGTGTAGAAGCTGCGCATGCCCCCCGCAACGAGGCCCGCGCAGACGATCAGGGCGCAAAGCGCCGGCACGAGGAACGCCTTTTTCAGGCTTTCAAGCGAGGTCCGCCGCCAGGCGAACAAAGGTCCCACGCCGGTGAGCAAAAGGAGCAGGAGGCCGATGGGAATGTTGATCCTGTTGAAAAACGGCGCTCCGACTGTGACCGCGGTCCCCTGGATCCACCGGGAAAACGCGGGGAACATGGTTCCCCAGAAGACCGCGAAACATGAAACGACCAGCACGAGGTTGTTGAAAAGAAACGCGCTTTCCCTCGAGAGAACGGAATCGAGGCGCCGCTCGCTTTTCAGATAGGAACGGCGGCTGGCGATGAGATACAGCCCCGCGTACAGGACGGCGGCCATGTATATCAAAAAGAACTTCCCCAGGTTCGAGTCGGCGAAAGCGTGCACCGAAGTGACGATCCCGCTGCGCGTGATGAAGGTGCCGAAGATGCCCAGAAGGTAGGTAAGGATGACGAGGATCATGTTCCAGGTTTTCAGCATCCCGCGCCGTTCCTGGACCACGATGGAGTGCAGGAAAGCCGTGCCGGCGAGCCAGGGCATCAGAGAGGAATTCTCCACGGGGTCCCATCCCCAATAACCGCCCCAGCCAAGGACGACATAAGCCCACTTGGCGCCCAGCAGCAGACCGGTTCCCAGCAGGAGCCAGGTTGCAAGAGTCCAGCGGCGCACGGTGCGGATCCAGGCGAATCCCGGCTGTCTCGTGATGAGCGCGGCCATTGCAAAGGCGAACGGGACGACGAAACCTATAAACCCCAGATACTGGATCGGGGGGTGGATGACCATGGCCCAGTATTGAAGGAGCGGGTTCAGGCCCTGACCGTCGGCGGGGATATATTCCTGCATGGTCCCGTCGGGTAAAACCTCCATCAGCCGGTTGAAAGGGTTGGAAAGGAACAGGTTTAATGTGAGAAAAAAGGACAGGTTGATCATCAGAACGGCCAGGACGTAGGGCATCATGTCCCGGTGCCGCGATCGGTTCTGATGAAGGACGAGGGCGCTGAGAACGGAAGTGAAAAAGACCCACAGGAGCATGGAGCCGTCATGGGCGCCCCAGACGGCGGCGATCTTGTAAATGACGGGCAGGTCGCGGCTGCTGGCTCCGGCCACGTGGGACGACGAGAAGTCGTTCGTCAGGAGGAGAAACAGGAGGGCGGCGAGGGCGAGAGAGATGCTCGCGGCGGCGGCCGAAGCCGCTCGCTCCGCGCTGCGGACGACGCGCTCCTGCTTTTGCCAAGCGCCCAAAAGGGCGGCGAACAGCGCATAGACCGCAAGGCACAGGGCAAGAAGGAGACAGAAATCACCGAAATCGGCCATGCGCCTTCCCCAAGCCTGTGTTTTGAATCCGCCCTTCCGATTCCGCGGATTCCGGCGGTGCCTCCGGCCGGGCGTCAGTTCGCCCCGGAGGCGCTTCTCTTTTCATATTCCGCTTCATATTTGGAAGCGCACTTGGCCTCGATGTGACGGGCTTGAAACACTCCGTCGGAAGCGACGCTTCCCTCCACGAGGACCTTCGCGCCCTCCTGGAAGGTGTCGGGAATCACCTCTTTGCCCACATAGCGCACGCGGAGGGTTTCCTTCGGGCTGCCGATCAGGAATTCCATCTGAGGCTGTGTCCGGTCGATGGAGCCCGCGACGACATCCCCGGCGATCTTCAGGTTTCTGCCCTGAAGTTCTTTGCTCATAGATCGATATTCGTCGAGCGTGATGTAATAGGCTTTGCTTTCCTGGAATCCCACAAAGCCCAGCCATGCCAGTGCGGCGATGATCACCAGCCCGCCCAGAATGAATTTCGTTTTCGCAGCCATAGACGCTCCCCGCGGGATCTCTTTCCCGGGATCAGGGGAGTATACCATTTGCGGAGGCAATTTGCCTCCGCCGCGGATAGCGCGAGGGAGGACTTTAGGGCCGCCCCGCGCGGCGTCTCACCAATTTCCGTATCTCCGGCGGCATCTATTGCGCCGTGGCCCTGACGCGCTCCTCCTGGGACATCGCGGCGAGGCGTTTGACCTCTTCGGAGTCCAGCCCCAATCCTTTGGCGACGCGGAGGCCGTAGTCCAGATCCGCCTTGTAGAACAGAGCGGTCTGGCGAAGCTGGATCCGCTTCTTCGCGTTCTTCAGATGGCCCACGATGTTTGAAACCAGGTGATCGCGGTCGGTGTCGGTCATGACCTTGCGGTACAGGTCTCCCGCCTGCACGAAATCGGCGTCCCCCAGAACATGTCGGGGTCCTTCAGATTGGTTGCCGGGTGCCTCTTCTGGGTGTGGATGAAGTCGGGGAATTTCAAAGGGTCCCGGATAAAAAAGACGGGCGTGTTGTTGCCGACCATGTCGTAATTCCCCTCTTCGGTGTAGAACTTGACGGCGAATCCCCGCGGGTCCCGCTCCGAGTCCGCCGAGCCCTTTTCCCCGCCGACGGTCGAAAACCGAACGAACACCTCCGTCCTCTTGCCCACCTCCGAGAGAAACCTGGCGCGCGTGTATTTCGTGACATCGTGGGTGACCTCGAAGTAGCCGTAGGCGCCTGCGCCCTTGGCGTGGACGACGCGCTCCGGGATCCGTTCGCGGTCGAAATGCGCCAGTTTCTCCAGCAGGTGGATATCCTGCATCAGTACGGGCCCCTTGAGGCCCGCGGTCATGGAATTCAAATCGTTGTCCACGGGCATTCCAAAGCCGGTGGTCAGAGCTTTTTTCTCATCTTTCATTCTTGTGTTACCGCCTTCGTTTTCGTTTTTCAGGTCTTTTACGCGACTCGCCCAGGCAGCGCAGGCAATATCCCTGGAACGCGACCTGGGTCTTTTCCACGCGGCCCAGGGGTTTCACCTCTTCGGGGACGTTCAGGCAGTCGAAGTCCTCGCTGTAAAAGTCGAATGTCGATCCGCATTTCAGGCAGATGAAGTGGTGATGCGCTTTCATGTTGCCGTCGAAACGGACGCGGTCCCTCGGCCCCAGCGTGCCAACCAGGCCGAGGTCGTGGAACAGCCATAGAGTCCGGTACACGGTGTCGAGGGAAACGGACGGCATCCTGCGGCGGACCGCCCTGTAGACCGTCTCCGCGTCCGGGTGGTCCCGGGACCGGATCAACTCGCGGAATATCTCCACGCGCTGGGGTGTGCGTTTCACCCCCGCCCTGCGGATCTTGTCCTCAAAATCCTTCATTTGCCGGTCCCTCTCTTCGTCCTTCGGTTTCATTTCCGCCTTCGCCTCAAAATCCAAATTAATCCTAAATAGTAATCAATCAGAAATAAGCTTTTTTGTCAACCGGAACCGTTCCATACGCGATGGCCGGGCGCGGGGCCTGATCCCGCCTTCATTCAAGCACCGGGAACTCCTGTACACGGCCAAGTAATTGTCTATTCCCTGGGCCCGTAACGCCTTATGGCCGCCGATAGCAAGCGCCCAATCACAGAGGTTTATTGTTTATAGGCAAAGCTTTCCATGAATTAAATACACAGGACTGGAAACCGGGAACCGAAAACTGGAAACTGGGAACTCAATATCCCGAAGCCCCGCAAACCATCAGCCCGACCAGCTTATGCCACCGACAACCTCGTGCTGTATTGGATCCGCATAAAGTGAATACAAATTCTATGCATCAAATAATATATTGCAAATAAACGATTTATGTAATCTTTATCCTCGATGACCCTTAATTCTCCTTTCCGGCGCATATCTGACACATGCACCTCATTAGAGTGCAAATCCGGGCGACATCAATAATAAATGATTATATATCAAAGAGATACAAGGTTTCAGCTGATGTCTCACGAGATCTGGCACGCAAAATGCCTTATGGAGGGTGTCATGAAGAAGCAGGAAGCAATAGATAATTTAAAAGATTCCGGAGAGGAAAAAACAATGGCACAGACACAGACAGCACCCAATGCTCCTAAAGTCCTCGTGGTGGATGACGAGATCGTTCTCTGCCAGAGCGTGGACAAGGTTCTAACCAGAAAAGGCTGCAAGGTGGAGGCCTTCACGACGGTCGCCGATGCTCTGCGGGCCTTGGACGCCGGGAACCATTACGACCTCATCATCGCCGACCTGATGATGCCGCAGTCGGGCGGGCTGGATCTGCTGGCCGCCGTCAAGCAGAGCTGGCCGGAACTTCCGGT
>CAYZTZ010000031.1:10733-27165 GCA_964481255.1 uncultured Acidobacteriota bacterium
CGGGCGGGCTGGATCTGCTGGCCGCCGTCAAGCAGAGCTGGCCGGAACTTCCGGTTCTCATCATCACCGGCTTCTCTTCCATCGCGTCAGCGGTCGAGGCCACCAGGCTGGGAGCCGCGGGCTACCTTCCCAAACCTTTCACTCCGGACGAGCTGGAAAAGGCGGTTCATGAAGTGCTCTCGCGGTCTTCCAGGAGCGCCGAGGCGCCGGCGGAGTCCGGATCCGACGATATCATCGACGTCGACATGCCCTTCAGCGCGAAGGAGATAGCCAGAGCGACTTCCGCCAGCTATGTCGAACACCTGACCCGTTCCGACATCCCGATTGTCGCCGCCAGGCCGATCCCCGCCGCGGATTTCTGCCCTCTGGGCCAGCGGTCCTGCAAGAGGTTCCTTAAGAAGGGCGTCTGCCAGCAGGAAGAGTGCCCGATTGTTGCGGCCGAAAGAAAGAAGGGACGCGCCGCCGCAGCGACCGAGTACGTGTTCGACCCCATCGACGTGGACATGCCTTTCAGCGCGGCCGAGGTCGCCGCTCTGACCAGCGAAGCCTACGTCGCCGCACTCGGCCCCTCCGACATGCCGGTCGTCGGCCACTGGGGGCAGTTCGCTCCCGCGGCCCGCAAGGTCCTCGTCGTGGACGACGAGGCCGTCGTGGTCAACAGCATACGCAAGATCCTCACGCGGAAAGGCTTCGCCATCCAGGAGGCTTTCAGCTGCAGGGAAGCGCTGGCGCAGGTCTTCGCCCACGATTATGATCTCGTTCTCCTAGACATGAAGATGTCGGACGGCAACGGCATGGATGTTCTGGAAAGAATCAAGGCCAAGCGGCCGGACCTGCGGGTGGTCATTGTGACCGGGTACGCTTCGATCGACACGGCGGTGGAAGCGATCCAGAAAGGCGCGAGCGATTACATGGCCAAGCCGTTCACTCCGGACGAGCTTTACAGCGTGACGAAAAAGGTCCTGGATCAGGCCGCTTAGGCGGGACCTTCCTCTCCGACCTTCAGCAGCCGCAGATTGCGTCTTGCGCGCGATCTGCGGCTGTTTTTGTTTCAGGACGGCCCGGGGGGAAGGGGCTTTTCGCACCGGCCCTGCTGGGCCAGAATCATCTGCAAACGGAGACAAGAAACAGCTATGAAACCCCATCCTGTTTTGCTGATGATTCCTGTTTTTGCCGCCTCCGCCGTCGCGTCGGACATCAACGGCAATTGGCTCGCCCAGGTGACCAGTCCGAACGGTTCGAAAGGCGAAAGGCTATTCACGTTCCATGTCGCAGGGTACAGGGTGACGGGAACCATCGCCAGCATCCGGGTCTCCGAGGCCACATTCGAGGAAAAAGGCAAGCTCCCGATGACCGGCATACTGAAAATGCAGAGTGCGCCTCCCCAGGAGATGACGGGCGGCAAAATCACGGAGGATGACGTGTCTTTCGCGGCCGTCTCCCGGGGCTTTATGGGAGAGATGAGGACCAACTACAAGGCCAGGGTTTCGGGGAACGAGATCAAGTTCACGGTGGAACAGGAAATAGGCGGCATTATGGGCGGCGGCCCGGGACCGCAGCAGATCGTCGCCAGGAAGCTTCCCTGATCCGATGGGGACCGCCCGCCGGGGGCGGCCGCGGGACAATCGGCGCACGCCACCGGATGGACGGCCTTGAGCCCGGCGGCTTCGAGCTGTATGGGAAACTGCCCGACGAGAAACAGTCCTTCCTGCGGACCGCCGATTCAGGAATGCGTTGCCTGTCCCACCGGAATGTTTTATCGTGGTCGGGCGCAGATTTCAGGAGAAGGATATGCGAAGAGATCGGATGACCAGGAGTATCGGAGCAGCGGCCGGCGCGGTGGTCCTGCTGGTCGCGGCGGCCGGCACGGGACGCGCTCAGGCCTTCGCGGACAGGAATACGGCTCTCGTGGACTACACAAAAGCGGACAGGGAGCCGCGGAAGACATGCGCGGCCCTGAACGGGTTCAAGTCGAAGGAGATCGTGAAGCTCATGGCGGTGGCGCTGCCCGCCGCGGACGCCATGCCCGCCTGCTGCCGCGTCACGGGTATGCTGGACCCCGAGATCGCGTTTGAGGTCAGTCTGCCTGCCCGGTGGAACGGCCGCTTCTACATGATCGGCAACGGCGGCCATGCCGGGGAAGCCCTGGACGACCCCATGCGGGTCGCGCAGCGCAACGAGGCGCTGCGGCTCGGGTTCGCGGTCGCTCAGACGAACACCGGTCATGACTCGCGCAAGGAGCCGGGTGCAAGCTTTGTAATGAGCAACCCGCAGAAGGCGATCGACTATGCCTACCGCGCGGTGCACCTTACCGCCGTTACGGCCAAGCGCATCACGAAGGACTATTACGGGAAATCCGTTTCTTACGCGTACTGGAACTCCTGTTCCAACGGCGGGCGCCAGGGAATGATCGAGGCGCAGCGCTTCCCCGAAGACTTCGACGGCATCGTGGCCAACGCGCCGTGGGTCGATCAGACGGGTTTCACCATCGGCGCGATCTGGAACCAGAAAGCCTTGATCGAGGCGCCCCTCACGCCGGCCAAGCTGACCCTGCTGGCTGAAAAGGTCATGGCGAAATGCGACGCTATCGACGGCCTCAGGGACGGGCTTATCGACGATCCCCGCCGCTGCAGTTTCGATCCGGCGCGCGATGTGCCGGCCTGCGCCCCGGGCACGGACGCGGAGAACTGTCTTACCGCGCCTCAGGCCGCCGCGATCGCCAGGGTCTATGGCGGCCCGGTGACGAACGGCCGGCCCTTCTTCCCCGGGTTCATGCCGGGCAGCGAAGCCGTGATGCCGTCCCTGTTCGGAGGCGGTTCCGGCAGCGGCTGGTTGAATACGATCGTGAGCGCCAGGCCTGGCGTCAAGCCCGCGGATTTCGGCCTTGCGGAAGACACGATGCGCTATCTCGTGCACAAGCCGCCGAAGCCGGACTACGACTGCATGACATTCGATTTCGACCGCGACATTCACCTGCTGGATGAGTGGGGCAAACTGGCCGACGCGAAAAACCCGGACCTGTCGAAGTTCAGGAAGCGGGGAGGCAAGCTCATCATGACCTACGGGTGGGCGGACGCTATTCTCCAGCCGATGATGGGCGTGAATTACTATGAGCAGGCGTTAGCCTATAACGGCCCCGGGACGACGGATTTCTTCCGCCTCTTCATGGTGCCGGGCATGGCCCATTGCAGCGGCGGTATCGGGCCCGATCGCTTCGATCCAATGACGGCCGTCATCAACTGGGTGGAAAAGGGCAAGGCGCCGGACCTGCTGGTGGCGAGCCGGGTCGTGGATAACAAGGTCGTACGTACGCGGCCGCTGTGCCCCTATCCGCAGGTGGCGCGCCACACGGGCGCGGGCGGCATCGACGACGCGGCCGCATTCCGTTGCGTCGCGCCCTGACGGGCACGGGCGCATGGAGCGCATAAAATCCGGGAGGAGGTGGGATTTGGCTGGAGCGGTCCGAACTATTCCGGAGCCCAATAAAACCGTCGGCGTGCTCCGTCGTCGATAGGAACCGTCTCCGCGGCGGGAAACTCTGCGAGCAGCGGTAGAAGAGAAGCCGGAAACCAGGAGCCGGAATGGATCCAGCCTTCTTGCTTCCAAAACGGGAACAAAACTTTCGTTACGCCTCAAATAACGGTATAACAACACAGGAGCCATCCATGTTTAAAAAGAGCGCGGTTTTTATTTTCGCCCTGTCGCTTATGGCCGGACTCGGCGGCGTCTCCAGGGCGGCCTCGGCCCCGGCGTGTGATCGCGAGTGCCTCGCCGGATTCGTCACCCGATACCTCGACGCCATGCTCGCCCATAAACCGGAATCCCTCCCGCTGGCGTCCAACGCCCGCTTTACGGAGGACTGCAGGGAGTTGAAGCCGGGGGAAGGCCTCTGGAAAAGCATCTCCCGCCTGACGGGATATCGGCGGGACATCCTGGATGTGCGTGAAGGGTCGGCGGTATCGTTCCTTGTCGTCGAAGAAGCCGGCGCGCCTGTCCTCTTTGTCCTGAGGCTCAAGATCGCGGACAACAAAATCTCCGAAATCGAGTCGATGGCCGTCCGCAATCAGAAAGAAGGGATGCTGTTCAATCCGAAAAACCTGCAGACCGTCAGCCAGATGATGACGTATGTGCCCGACAGGACGGAGCGGAATTCCCGCGAGGAGGCAGTCAAGATCGCCCTGACATACCCCGCAGGACTGAAAGTCGGCAGCTTCGTGAAAGTGGACTCGCCCATGGCGCCCGACGCATACCGCTTCGAAAACGGGCAGCTGATGGCCGGCCCGGGATGCACGTTTTTCAAGGGATGCGAAAACATGAAGACCCAGATGATCCCGAGGCTGTCGGGGATAACCCACAGGGTAATAGCCGTGGACGAGGAACTCGGCGTGGTGGCCATGCGCATGAATTTCGGTCCCGGCTCCACTTTCGAGGGCGGCGGCGAGCTCGACGTCTGGCATTCCTTCAAGATATTCGGCGGCCGGATCCGCGCGGCGGAAGCCTACTGCGAGATCGTCCCGTCCGGCACCAAGTCGGGCTGGGACCAGCCCTGAAGAGCGGGGATTCGGCGGTTGCCTGTTTACGGGCAGGGCTGTTCCGGCGAGGCATGCCGCAGTCGCAAGCCCGTTGCGCCGGTCTCGGACCCGGCGGACCGGTGATCGCAACAGGCCGGAAGCCGGCAAGCGAAGGCCGCGGACCGGCTTGCCGGTTTCGTAAGCCGGATGGGAACAAGTTCGGGTTTCGATGTCGTGCCCGATGTGTGGAGCAATAGTGCGATATCGTTCTCGCCCGGCTGGTCCTCCTTGCCTGCTGGAACGGCCCTACTGCTTCTCGAAGAACTGAATAATGGTGGTATCGTTCCCCTGGGCGTCCTTGCTTTCTACGATGCGACTGAAGCTCTTGCCGTCCTCAGATAACACATCCCTTCCCCTGATAGTGAACTTGCCCAGGACTTCGACAAATTCCCTGGTACGTGAGTCTATTCGTTTCAATGAGATCGTATAGGGTTGCGGACCGGGCGGCGATGATTTGACGGGGTATTCTTTGCCGTCCAGTGCCGCGGTGTACTCCACGTGCTCGAGTTCCCCGGTCGCAGAAGTGTGATCTGCGATCAGCTGCATTGTTTCACCCTGGATCCTGATTATATTGACCGAGCTTGGATGGGGCAGGCGGCCTCCCGGAGCCTTCGACTTGGCCGGGTTAAGCTTCCAGGTTCCGTCCCATGGATCCGCAG
This sequence comes from uncultured Acidobacteriota bacterium, assembly GCA_964481255.1. Classification (GTDB taxonomy): domain Bacteria; phylum Acidobacteriota; class UBA6911; order UBA6911; family UBA6911; genus UBA6911. The sequence goes on from CAYZTZ010000031.1 coordinate 15,964, forward strand.
CCATAACGTAAGCGGCGGCAGCCGCCAGGAGAAGAAAAATCGTGGCAATAAATCGTCTCATACCGGAATCCTTTCGTTTTACATGCCTGCGAATCGCTCCTGCAGGTTTATGGAATGCCCTTGATACTTTGATATCCCTGGACCCGCAGGGTCAAGCAAATTGAATGGCCCTTAATGCTCCGCCGCCGTTCTCATGCCCCGAGCGTATACCCGCGCCCGCCCTTTGCGGACCGGCCTCTGTCATATTGCCGTTGAAAACCGGTCCGCCTTATGTCAAAAGTCTAAGACCCGGTTTTGGTCCGTGTTTTTTGAAGTCGAGACGCGGACAAGGAGCGTGGATCGTTTATGAAACTGAAAGCGGGCATAGTCGGCGGGACGGGGATGGTCGGACAGAGGTTCGTCACGCTGCTGGAGAACCACCCATGGTTCGAAGTCGCCGCCATCGCGGCGAGCGCCGTCTCGGAAGGGAAGAGCTACGAGGAGGCGGTCCATGGCAGGTGGAAGATCCCGGCGCCGCTTCCGGAAAGCGTCAAGAGCATCCGGGTTCAGGACGCTTCGCGCGTGGAAGACGTGGCGTCCGGCGTCGACCTGATTTTCTGCGCCGTGGACATGAAAAAGGATGAAATCAAGGCCCTGGAAGAGGCTTACGCGCGCACGGGCACGCCGGTCATTTCAAACAATTCGGCGCACCGGTGGACTCCCGATGTCCCCATGCTGATACCCGAAGTCAATCCGGGGCATATCGAGCTCATCCCGCTCCAGAGGAAGCGTCTCGGGACGAAAACCGGTTTCATCGCCGTGAAGCCCAACTGCTCGATCCAGAGCTACGTCCCCGCCCTGCACGCCGTGATGGACTTCGGGCCGCTTCGAGTCGCCGCGTGCACCTATCAGGCGATATCGGGCGCGGGCAAAACATTCCAGGACTGGCCCGAGATGGTCGACAACGTCATCCCCTACATCGGCGGCGAGGAGGAGAAAAGCGAACAGGAGCCGCTCCGCATATGGGGCCGCGTCTCCGACGGGGCGGTCGTCCGGGCCTCGCGTCCCATCATCACCACGCAATGCGTCCGCGTCCCCGTCACGGACGGGCATCTGGCCGCGGTCTTCGTCTCCTTCGAAAAGAGGCCCTCGAAGGAGCAGATACTGGAACGCTGGAGGTCCTTCAGGGGACGGCCTCAGGAACTCGGCCTGCCGAGCGCGCCGAAACAATTCATCCGGTATTTCGAGGAGCCCGACAGGCCGCAGACGAAAACCGAGCGCGACATGGAAAACGGCATGGGCGTCGCGGTCGGGCGGCTTCGCGAGGACACCCTGTTCGATTTCAAATTCGTGAGCCTATCGCATAACACCATCCGCGGGGCGGCCGGCGGCGCCATTCTCATCGCGGAACTCCTCAAGGCGGAAGGCTACATCCTGAAAAAGTAATTCCCGCCCCTGCCGTTTTCCAGCGGCCGCCCGCAATCCCATACCTTCAACGGGAAACGGGGAACGCCTTTACAGGCGCGCCCTGTTCGCCGGCTCCTGTCGATGGGTCAGATATACGCGGCGGCCCTGAAGGCGGATTGGACGGCGGTCGCGATGTTCCCCACTTCCGCCGCGTCGCCGACGACGAAAACCTCCGTTTCCGGCGCGCAGCGGCGCAGGGCGTCGACGACGTCCCGCCTCGGGGACATGCCCAGAGCCAGTAGGACGGTGTCGGCGGGGAACGCGATTCTCTGCGACGTCCGGGGGTCGCTGCAGATAACGGTGGCGTCGGTTATTTCCTCCAGCTTGCAGTTGAGGTGTATGGGGATGTCCAGTTCCTTCACAAGAGACATCAATTCCATGCTGACGCCTCCGGCGGATACCCTGAGATTGGACATGTCCGGCGCCATTTCGACGACGGTCACGTCCTTTCCCGCGCGCTTCAGGCCTATGGCGCACTCGATCCCGACGGCGCCGGCTCCGGCGATGACCGTGCGTCCGCGAGCTTCGACCCTGCCGCTGTCGGCCTCCGCCGCCCAGTGAACGTGCGGCTTATGGATGCCGGGAAGGGGCGGAATGACGGGCGAGGAGCCCACGGCGATGATGAGAGCGTCGTAGCGCTCGGCGTCCAGCACCTCGCGGGTCGCTTCGGTACCTAGCAGGATGCGGGCGGGAGCCTTATTCGCGCGGCGCACCAGATAGTCGAGGTAATCCCGCACGTCCTGCTTGAACGGGAGGGCGGACCCCGCCACGATATTTCCACCGAGGCGGCCGCTCTTCTCGTAAAGAGTCACGTCATGCCCGCGCTCGCAGAGCGTCTGCAGGGCCTGGAGTCCGGCAGGACCTCCGCCGACGACGGCCGCCCTTTTCCGGACTTCGGCTTTCTTGACCCTTGCTTCGGGGAATTCGGTCTCGTTGCCGAGGAAGGGGTTCACGGCGCAGTTGATGACCGCGGGTATCGTCAGCCGCAGGCCGCAGTACTGGCAGCGGATGCAGGGACGGTGGTCCTCTTCTCTGCCCAGGGCGTATTTGCGCGGCATCTCCGGGTCCGCGAGGAGGGGGCGGCACATGGCGACGAAATCCGCGCTGCCGGAGGCCAGAATCGCTTCGGCCTGCGCGATGTTCATGATCGAGCCGACGGCGCAGACCCGCAGACTGGGGAAAGCCCTCTTGATATCCGCCGCGTAATGGACGTTGTACATCCTGTCCATCAGGTAATTCTGCCACCAGTAGCGCATGTATTCGAAGTCGCCGTGCAGGCCGGCGGACACGTGGAGAATGTCGATCCTGCGCTGGATCAGCTCGATAAATCGGAGCGTCTCCTCGAAGTGCATGCCGTCCGGATGGATTTCATCGGCGGAAATGCGGTACTCGATGACGAAGTCCTCGCCGCAGCGCTCGCGTACCCTGTCGAGCACCTCGACGGCGAAGCGCGCCCTGTTCTCGAGGGGACCGCCGTAGTCGTCGTCGCGCTTGTTGTACCGGGGGCTCGCGAACTGGGAGATCAGGTTCCCATGGCCGCCGTGGATCATGCACATCTTGAAGCCGGCCCTCTTGCATCGGTACGCGGCGGCGGCGTATTTCTCCACCGTCTCCCGGATCTTCGCGTGGTCCATCGCGATGGTCGCGACGGGGTCCCTGCCGCGCATCCGCGCGCGCCATATCTCGCTGGACGGGATAAAGGAGGACGCGCTGATGGGCGCCTTGCCGGTCCTGTCGAAGTCGGAATCCTTTCCGTTGTGGTTGATCTCCAGGGAAGCGAGCGCCCCGTAGCCGCGGCACATCTCGACAAAGCGCGTGAGCGGCAGGATGCAGTCGTCGCTGCCGAGGTCCAGCTGGCGCTCCTCGTCGCACGCTTCCCTGATGTCGACCACGGAATTGCCGACGTGGATAACGGCCGCCCCGCCCCGGGCGATGGGCCTGAAAAAATCGACGAACTCCGTCGTCACCCTTCCTTCGCGGTCCGCCAGGTTGGGCGACGGCGGGGCCATCTCCAGGCGGTTCTTGAAGTCCACGCCCCGGATCCTGAGGGGGCTGAACACGTACTCATATTTAGATCCCATGGTCTCATTCCTTTCAGCGCGGCGCCGGATTCGGGCCGACCTGATTCCTATTGTACTCTCGGTGCGCGTCATCCCGGCGGGATATATCCCAGCCCCTCGCCGATATCCCGGAGGGATCGCGGGAAGGATCCAATGATTCTGCGTGGGACGCGCGTCACTATCGCGAGAATCTCTGCGTGAGGAAAGAGTATCGGTTTCCGGCCGAAACGTCCGCCGCATTGAATCCGGAGCGCCGGCGGCGGTTGAAATATCCCGGATCATTCGGTCTCCCGGCAATGGTCGGTCCGGAACCGGGAACCGGAAACCGGGAACTCGCCGCCGGAAATCCCCGCGCCGCCCGCTATAATACCCGGGTTCCAGGAGGGACGTTATGGCGGAATTCTATGATGTGTCGATCAGGCTGATCGGGAATCAGAAGCCGTGCCACAGCGGCCACAAGATCGGCGACGAGTGGCTCTTTCAGGACAAGACGCCCGGGGGCATGTGCTGGGCCGCCTATAACTCTGTTTTCCCCTTTGCCGTCGTGCTCAAACACGGAGGCTCGTTTCCCTGGCAGAGCGACCCGGACGTCATCACGGCGTCATGCCCCGACGGCGAAGTGGTCAACGTCTTCGAACTGCGGCGGATGCCCAGGAAGTCCGGGTGACAGGCTGCCCGCTCCGGCGATAGTGGAGTTCCGCAGCCTGTCATCAGGAATTGCGTGAAGGCCGAGGCGCCGCTATTTGGGCATGTCTTTCGGCAGGGCAATCTTCGGGCACCCGTTGGGGCACACGGTTATGGTGTGGACATAACGGAGCTTCCCGTTTTCCAGGCGGAACAGATGGGAGTCGGGCAGGCCCTTGGTCCCACCGAAGTCCACCAGGCCCACGACCGCGCCCAGGTCCTCGTCGACGACATAGCGCCGGTTGGTCATCGGCACGCCGCCCCCCTTCGGGACGCCCACGGTGCAGGAGGGATTCGGTTCGTTTTTGGGGTTGGTGTATGCCCCGCCCTCGATGCGCACGCACGGCGTGCCCCAGGGTATCCTGTCAAAGGCGGAATAGTCGGTAAAAACATCGAAGTACACGGCCGCCGCGTTGACCAGGGCCTGACGGCTGCTCCGCTTTTCGGGGGGAAGCACGCCCCAGTCTTCGATGGAGCTGTACTTCAGGTAATCCTGCGCGTTGAAGAGCCAGTCGTCCTGGTCGGTGACCAGGCTCTCCACTTCGGAGATCCTGTCTCCTATAACCCTAAGACGCGTCCCGATGACGTAGGGATGGCTGCTGCTCGTGTGAATGATCTCCGTGAAGGTCTCGCAGGTCCCCACGTCGAGAATGCTGCGATGGAAATCCACGGCGACGGGCGTTTGCCAGATCCCCTGCCCGAACTGGCTGTCCTTTCTGTTTTCAAAATAGACCGGGACCTTGACAAGGGGCATCAATGACGGGTTCCCTTTGCTCACGGCTTCCAGGTATTTGTCGACTGCGGCCTGAAGGCTTGCGCGCGTGCATCCCGCCGCCGGGGGAACCGACGGGGCGGTTTCGGCCTGAACGGACAACAGGCCGCAGAGAAGAACGATCCCAGCGAATACGCGAATCATAATCCCTCCTTCAATGTTGGTCCTTCAGTGGCATTCATGCGGGGATGTTATATCAAGGCGCAGGGCGGCCGCAATCGAGTCCGGCCGGAAAGATGTGCGGGCGTGTCTCCGGAGGCTGTCTCAGAATCAGGGGATTCAAAGGACCGCTTTAATGGAACCGGACCCGTATGGCTGCCAGAGGAGCAGGCATGCGGGTTTTGAGACAGCCTCTCAAGGCACGCCCGGCAGTCTTCATCTCCCTTTTACAGGGCCCGCATGTATTCCGGCCGAAGCAGCTCCGGGTCCCTTCTTTCCAGGACTTCGCGGATCAATGCCAGGGCCCTTTCCTTTTCCTCGGGCATTCGGACGCGCAGCGGCAGGTAATTCGAGGCGTGGTTCGAGGCGAAGAAGCAATGGGTGAACCGGCAGTTCGCAATCATGGTCCCCAGTTCCCGTATGAGCTCGAAAGGAGTGGGCAGGACCAGTTTCCCGGTTCTCAACTCCTCCGCGATGGGTGTGCCGGGGACGACCATCAGCGACAGCGCGCCGACATACTCGGGATCCATTTCGGAAAGCACTTTGCCCGTGTCCCGTGCATGTTCGTGGCTCAGCTCCACCCCGCCTATTCCCAGGAGCACCGTGACGGATAGAAGAATCCCGGCCTCCTTGACGCGCTTCGCCGCCCGTATCATCTGGTCCGTGGTGGCGTTCTTTTTTACCCGCCGGAGGACTTCGGGGCTGCCCGATTCCAACCCCAGGTAAATGATCCCAAGTCCGAGACTCTTCAGCTCCCGGAGGTCGTCCGTGCTCTTCTTGAGAATGTCCACCGCGTTGGCGTAGATGCCCACCCTCTCCAACCCCCGGATCTTGAGCTTGAGATAGCTCAGGATCCGGACGAGATCCGGCTGAGGTATTACCAGGGCGTCTCCGTCGGCCAGGAACACCCTCGGAATGTGCCCGTAACGGGAGGCCTCGTCGATATCTTCCTTTATTTCCTCGAAGGATTTGATTCGAAAAGACTTCCCTTGAAAGGAGTGGCAAAAAGTGCAGCGGTTGTAGGAACACCCCACCGTGACCTGCAGTATCAGACTGTCGGCCTCGCTGGGCGGCCTGTATATCGATCCTTCATACTTCATACCGGTCTCCCACAAGCCATAAAGATAGCATACCGCCCGGCGATGCTCGACACGGATTATAATTGAATGGTGCCCGGACGATGAGCGGGCGGATTTGTTTAAAGGTTTGGTGTTCCGATTACGATAACCAGAATGCGGTGAGAAATTGATAAGCTGTTCCTGCAGCTTAACTTGGAATCCGGGATAAAGGCTTCGAGAGCGGTCTGCGGACTATGACTGCGGCCGAACGGGCCGCGCTGCAAACAATGGAAATGGAAGGCAAGCCCAGGAAGGTTCTTGGGGAGGAACTGGAGTCCCTGCGCAGGGACATCGAGCGTCTCCAGAGCCTTGTACTGGGATCTCAGGACGGGGAAAAGCGGTCCGAAGGCGCGAACGGATCGGGGAAGGGCGCCGGGGAGATTTTGCCGACGCGCCTTTTCGATGACCTGCCCCTCGGGATGGCCCTGATAGACGATGATTTCCGCATCGTAAGATCCAACCGCGCTCTCTCCCTCCTGCTGGAATTCCCGGAGCAGGAGATCCGGTCCCGGAGAATCTATGAGTTCTGGCCGGATGCGGAAACCTGCAAGCGCGCCGTCGGCCCGGTGCTGGAGGGCTCTCTCCCCTTCTGCAGGATTGAGACCGAGTTTTTCAAATGCGACAGGGAATCCGTCTGGGTTCAACTCACCGCGTTGTCCCTCGGCGGCGAGGGCGCTTGCACAGGCGGTTGTTTATGCGCGCTTGAGGATATCAGCGCCAGGAAAAGGGCGGAACTCGCTCTGCAATCCGAAAAGCAATCGCTGGAGAGGCTGATCAACAGCAGCCTTGACGGCATCGTCGCATTCGACCGCGAGCTCCGCTTCACCGTTTTCAATCCCGCGATGGAGAAACTGTGCGGAGTCGGCGCGAAAGAGGCCCTGGGGAGGCCGGCCTTCGAGGTGTGTCCCTTCCTTCTGCAGCTCGGCGAGGACGCGAACTTCGCCGCAGCGCTGCGGGGCGAAAGAGTCATTTCGAGGGACAAGAGCCATATCATTCCCGGGACGGTAAGGCAGGCGCACTGCGAATACTACTACAGTCCCCTGTACGACGACCTCGGCGGCGCGGTCATCGGCGGGCTGGCCATCATCCGGGAAGTCACGGAAAGAAAAATGGCCGAGGAAGCGAAGCGCGCCAGCGAGGACCGCTATCGGGAGTTGTTTGAGAACGCCTACGACATGGTTTACACGCTGGACCTCACCGGCAGGATCACGTCCGTGAACAAAGCCGCGGAGAGAATCCTCGGGTATCCCCGGACCGAAGCTCTCGAGATGCGTTTCAGCGAGTTCGCGGCCCCCGAATGCCTTCAGAAGGCTCAAAGGATGATCGAACGGCTCATTGCCGATGGGATCCCGACCACTGAAGAAATCGACATCATCGCAAAGGATGGGAGCCGGGTGACGCTGGAAGTGAGCAACCGTCCCGTCTTTCGGGAAGGAACTCCGCTCGGGATCCAGGGGATCGCCAGGGACGTCACGGAGAGGAAAAAGACCGAGGAGGCCCTCCAGCAGGCCAATCAGAAGCTGGAAGCATGGGTTCAGGAGCTCGAGCAGCGCACGCGTGAAATGACTCTCCTCAGCGAGATGGGGGATGTTCTTCGCGCCTGTCTCACCACCCGGGAGATCTATGAAGTCATCGTGCGCGCCGCCAGGGATATTTTCCCGCTTCAGGGCGGAGCGCTTTTCGTGCTCAGTCCGCTCCGGAACATGGTGGAGGCCGTGGCGGAATGGGGCGACACGTCGCGGGTGGAACTCACGTTCACCCCCGATGAATGCTGGGCCCTGCGCCGGGGAAGGGTTCATTTCGTCGAGGACACGCGCGTCGGCCTTCTCTGCAAGCACCTGCATGAGCCTCCGCCCGCGGGATATCTGTGCATCCCCATGATGGCGCAGAGCGAGGCCGTCGGCATCCTCCAGCTGATTCAGCGGGAAGACACGCCCATGCCGGAGGCCAAGGTGCGCCTGGCCGTCGCCATGGCGGAGCATGTCGCCATGGCGTTGTCCAATCTCAAGCTTCATGAAACCCTGCGCAACCAGTCCATCCGGGACCAGCTGACGGGTCTTTTCAACCGCAGCTTCCTGGAGGAGTCTCTGGAGATCGAGCTGCGCCGCGCGGTCCGAAGCCGTCAGCCGATCATCGTCATCATGCTCGCCCTGGACAACTTTCAGATGCTGACCGACGGTTTCGGGCTCGATGTGGGCGATTCGGTGTTGCGCCGGACGGCCGTTATGCTTCAGAGCAACGTGCGCAAGGGGGATATCGCCTGCAGATACAGCGGACAGACCTATGTTGTTCTTCTGCCCAACAGCAGTTTCGAAGTCGGGTGGAAAAGGGCGGAAAGGCTGCGCGATCTTTCCAGAACGCTGGAGGTGAAATACCAGAGCGAGCAGGTGGGGCACATCACGGTCTCCATCGGTTTGGCCGTTTTCCCTGCCAACGGTCAGACGGTCGAATCCCTGCTCCGTTCGGCGGAGGCGGCCCTGAATCGGGCCAGGAACAGCGGCGGCGACTGTGTCGTGGCCGCGACCTAGAACGGGACGGGCGGTTCGCCCGGAGGCCCACTTTTTTGCTTGCGTTTTCGGCGGCAAGGTTGAGAATTCATATTCGGGTGAATCAGCGCTCCCCTTACCCGATGCTCTGTCATTGCCGCCTCGCTGGAAGCTTTAAAGGCGCCTCTTAGAAGAGCGCCCCTGGAAGGCGATGGAATCGATTCAAAATGGAAAGGGACCGGCGGGTCAGCGATCAATTTAAGCCTCTATGGGAAAAGCTGGAGGATCTTAAACGTCTTGAGGCCGAACTGTCGGCCGGCGGCGCTCCGCTTTCCGCCGTCACCTACCAGTCGATCCGGAAGGAGATCGAAGACCGCCTCGGTTTCTTCCCGCCCCTTTTCTCGCCCGCCCTTGAATTCCCGTCCTTGCTGGAGAGCTTCTGGCGCCATCAGGCCGCCTGCTATTACGACAACCCGCTTCCCGAGCGCTTCAAGGAAAAGCTCTGCCTCCGCCTGGGCCGGTACTGCGCGTCCCCTTACTTTACGGTCACGCACGCGTGCACGCTGCACCGGCTCGGGATGTCCGCCGCAGAAGTGCGAGAATGGGTGGAAAAACCCGCCCTGACGGCCGCGAGCCTGGAGCAGGCTTATGAAGCGCTCGCGCGGGCGCCGCATCCCCTGGTCTCGTGGCCGGAAAGCGACGCGGAGTTCGAAGACGGGCTCATCCTGTGCTGCGCAGCCGCCTTTCTGGGAACGGCGGAATCCGGGCGTTGCTCCGCGCAGCTGAAAAGCCTTCTGGGGCCCGCGCAATACCCTTATCTGGCCGCTTTGCTCGCCGGCGTCAAAGCGTCGCATCTATGGACCGAGGCCCATCCGGAAGTCCGTTACGAGGACCACCCGGTCGTCCAAAGCCATCTCCCGTTGCTTGTCCGGGACGAGCCGGTTCTGGCCGAAAGATTCCAGAACCACAGGGAGGCCGTCGGCCGCGGTCTTGCCGGATCGGCCTCCGGAGAAGGGCTTTCCGAAGGCGACGACCGGTATCGGGAGCTTATTGAAAACGCGAGCGACATCATCTATACCCATGACTTCAGCGGAAAACTGCTGTCCGTCAACCGGGCCGTTGAAAGGATAGCCGGCTACACCCGGGCGGAAGCGCTCCAGATGAAAATAACGGATTTCATCCCGCCCGAGTATCTGCATCTCGCGCGCAGGGCGACCGATCCCCAGATCGCCGGCGAGATGCCTCTCACTTTCGAACTGGAGATCCTTGCCAAGGATAAAAGCCGCGTCGCCCTCGGCGTCAGCACGCGGCCTCTGTTCCGCGGCGGAAAAGCCGTGGCCGTCCAGGGAATAGCCCGCGATATCACCAAGCGCAAAAAGACGGAAGCGGCCCTGCAGGACGCCAACCAGAAACTGGAAGCCTGGGTGAACGAACTCGAGCAGCGCACCCGGGAGATGGCTTTGCTCAATGAAATGGGGGATATTCTGCGCGCGTGCCTCTCGATGGAAGAGGCATACAACGTCATCGTCCGCGTGGCGCAGCAGATTTTCCCCGTCGAGGTCGGGGCCCTCTATGTCATCGCGCCGGCCCGCAACACGGTGGAAGCCGTCGCGGTCTGGGGCGAGGCCCCTCTGGCGCAGAGCTCCTTTTCCCCGCATGAGTGCTGGGGGCTGCGCCGCGGCCGGATACACTGGGTCGAGAACGCCCAATCCGGCCTGATCTGCAGGCACGTTCAGCATGTGACGCCCGGGGGCTACCTGTGCATCCCCATGATGGCGCAGAGCGAGGCGCTCGGCGTGCTTCACCTCATGCAGCCGGACGACGTCAAAATGACCGAGACCAAGCAGCGTATGGCGGTCGCCATGTCCGAGCACATCGCCATGGCCCTGTCGAACCTGAGACTGCACGAGACCCTGCGCAGCCAGTCGATCCGCGACCCGCTGACGGGGCTTTTCAACCGCAGGTTCATGGAGGAATCCCTGGAACTTGAGATTCGACGGGCTTCCCGCAACCAGCGCCCTCTGGGCATGATCATGATCGATCTCGATCATTTCAAGTACTTCAACGATAACTTCGGGCACGAGGCCGGCGATCAGCTGCTGAAAGAACTGGGCGCCCTGCTGAAAGGGAACATCCGCGGGGAGGATATCGCCTGCAGATACGGAGGGGAGGAATTTACCCTGATCCTGCCGGAAGGGACCGGCAGCGTCACGCTGCAGCGCGCCGAGATGATCCGCGAGGCCATCCAGCGCATGGATGTGCACCACCGGGGGCGCGCGCTCGGCCGGATGACGGCCTCCATGGGGGTCGCCGTTTTTCCGGACCACGGCCGGACCGCAGAGGCTCTGATTGAAGCCGCGGACCAGGCCATGTACCGCAGCAAGGCCGCGGGCCGAAACTGCGTGACTCTCGCCGGATAGGGCGCAATGCCGACGGCGCATGAAGGATGCGCCGCGGGCCTCCGCCGCGGAGCGGCG
>CAYZTZ010000032.1:0-27024 GCA_964481255.1 uncultured Acidobacteriota bacterium
TGATGGCGTCGATTTCCACATCCAGGATGTCATTGGGACGCCGGTATTCGGGGAAGCCGCATCGGAGCATGCCTCCGGCCTCGGGCAGCGCTTCGAAGACGGTCACGCCGTAGCCCATCAGGGCCAGGTCATGCGCCACGGTCAATCCCGCGGGACCGCTTCCGACGACGGCCACCCGTTCCTTCCTCGGGGCTTCCTTCGCCGGAAGGATATCGGAGCCTCTCGACCGCTCGTAGTCCATGACGAATCTCTTCAGGCTGCAGATCGCTATGGGCGTGTCCACCGTTCCGCGCTTGCACTCGTACTCGCATCCGTGAGGGCACACTCTGCCGCACACGGCCGGAAGGGGATTGTCCCACCGGATCACTTCCAGCGCTTCGTCGAACCTCCTTGCCGCGATCAAGGCCACATAGGTCGGGACATCCATTCCGATCGGACAGGCCTTTTGGCAGGGCTGCGGATCGATCTTCTCGCAGGTTCCGGTCGGGCATGTCCTGCGCTTGATGTGGGCTTCGAGTTCATCTCTGAAATAGCGGATCATCGTCAGGACGGGATTCGGGGCCGTCTGGCCGAGGCCGCACAGGGAGAGGTTCTTGACATTGATCGCTATTTCATGAAGCAGTTCGACGTCGCCCTTCTTTCCCCGCCCACGGGTGATGTCGTCCAGAATATTCCACATCGCCTTGGTTCCCACCCTGCATGGGGTGCACTTTCCGCATGACTCGTCCGTGGTAAAGGCAAGGAAGTATTTGGCGATGTCCACCATGCAGTTGGTCTCATCCATGACGATGAGGCCTCCGGACCCCATGATGGAGCCGGCCTCGGCGAGCCGCTCGTAATCCACGGGAAGGTCGATCAGTTCCTTGGGGATCATGCCGCCCGAAGGCCCGCCGCTTTGAATCGCCTTTAATTCCTTGCCTCCGATAATGCCGCCGCCTATATCGTAGATCAGCTGCCGCAGGCTGATCCCCATCGGGACCTCGACAAGACCCGTGTTGTTTACCTTGCCCACAAGCGAAAATATCTTGGTCCCCTTCGATTTCTCGGTTCCGATGCCGGCGTACCAGTCGGCCCCGCGCATGATGATGATGGGAACATTCGCCCATGTTTCCACGTTGTTGATATTTGTCGGGTGTCCCCACAAGCCCTTCTGCGCAGGGAAGGGCGGACGCTGTCGGGGCCGCCCCATTCTCCCCTCGATCGATGCCATCAGAGCGGTCTCTTCGCCGCAGACGAAGGCGCCGGCGCCCCGCACGACATGGATCCTGAAGGAGAAGCCCGTGTCGAAAATCCCGTCCCCCAGGAGTCCGTAATCCTCGGCCTGCCGGATGGCTTTCATGATCCTCTGGCAAGCGAGGGGGTACTCGTCCCTTACGTATACATAGCCCGTCCGGGCGCCGATGGCATAGGCCCCGATGGCCATCCCCTCGATGACGGCGTGAGGATCGGCCTCGAGCACGCTCCGGTCCATGAAGGCGCCGGGGTCTCCCTCATCGGCGTTGCAGACGATGTACTTCTCGGGGTCCGAAGCCTTGCTGCAGATGCCCCACTTGAGGCCGGTAAGGAATCCGGCGCCCCCGCGTCCCCGGAGCCCGGACATCGTGATCTCCTCGATGACCCCCTCGGGCGTCATCTCTGTCAGTGCCTTGTGAAGGGCCATGTACCCTTCGTTGGCGATGTAGTCATCGATAGCCTCCGGGTCGATAATCCCCCGGTTCCTCAAAACGATCAGCCTCTGGTGTTTGAAAAAGTCAATATCCGTAAGCTTAGGGATGGGGGCCTCGGCGGCGCTCGGAGTGTACATCAGGGGTTTGTAGGGCCTTCCCTTGAGGAGGTGCTCTTCAACGAGATTCGGGATTTCCTGCTCGTCGACGCGCTGGTAAAAGATCCCGTCCGGCCAATGTATGACGATGGGTCCCCGTTCACAGAAGCCCTGGCATCCTGTGGCCGCCACAAGAACTTCATCCTGGAGGTTCCGCCTCCTGATCTCCTGTTCCAGCGCGACTTTGACCTTAAACGACCTGTTGGAAACGCATCCAGTTCCCGCGCATACCAGCATATTTGCTCTGAAAGCTTTCACCGTTGCATCTCCTATTTGTAGTTCTCAAGCGCCTTGACCGCGTCCGCCGGGGTCAACTTCCCATGGAAGTCCTCATCAATGACTATGACGGGCGCCAGGCCGCAGCAGCCGACACAGCGTACGACCTCCATGGAATACCGGTCGTCGGCCGTTGTTTCGCCCGGTTCTATCTTCAGTTCTTTTTCCAGAGCCTGTTCAATGGCGACGCCTCCCCTTACATGACAGGCCGTTCCGAGGCAGACATTCAGCAGGTGCCGTCCCCTCGGTTTCAGGCTGAAAGCTTTGTAGAACGATCCGATAGCATAAAGCTGCGTCAGGGGCACATCGAGTCTCCAGGACACCATCCTCAGAGCTTCCTCGGGCAGCCAGCGCAATTCGCGCTGCAAGTCCTGGAGTATTCCTATCAGACTGGATTTATCGTAATTGTATTTTTCAAGGACTCTGTTGACAGCCTCTACGCTCATGGCAACCCCTTAAAGATCAATGCGTTGTTTCGCTCCCCAACCCGAGCGCGTACTCCGTCAGAATCCTTCCCGCCAGCACATGGTCGTTAAGGATTCTCCGTATTTTTGCTTCGTCAAGGCAGATGTATTTCACCGGCGGTTTGCCCAGCATCTCAACGGTGGCCATCGGCTCCTTGCTGCAGAGCCCGGCACAGCCCGAGGTTGTGACGATCACATCCTTCACTCCCTGCTTCTCGATCTCGTCAAGCAGCGCTTTCATCACTTCCCTTGCGCCGGCCGCGATCCCGCACGTCCCCATGTGGACGACGATCCTGGCGTTCGAGACGCCTTCCCTCAGGATCTTCTGGTGTTTGACCTTTTCCTGGATGGCTTTAAGGTCCTCGATCGTCAGCTTGGGCATCAGACACCTCCTTGCAAAACGCTCAGGTGGGGCTCCACGCTCACAATATGCTTGTCCAGTCCGAGTTCCCTCGGCGCAATGCCCAGGGCCAGACCGATCAGCTGGGTGAAATAAAAGACAGGAATGTCAAACTTCTCTCCCCTCAGGACCTCGGCTTCCGGTTGCCTGGTGTCGAGGTTGGCATGACAGAGAGGGCAGGCTACAGCGACGGCGTTGGCGCCGGCCGCTTTGGCCTCCGCCAGGAGATCGGCCACCAATTTCACGACAATCTCCGTTTCGCTCAGGGAGAGGGAGGCTCCGCAACATTCGGTCTTATAGGCCCAATCCAGGGTTTCAATTCCCACAGAGCGCAGGACGTTGTCCATGGACATGGGGTACTCGCACGTGTCGAAACTCACGACTCTGGGCGGGCGGGTCAGAAGGCAGCCGTAATAGCAGGCCACTTTGAGGAAGGAAAGATCCCTTGCGACCTTGGACGCGGGGATCGGGGTTCGGTTGGCGAATATTTCAAGCGGGTGGACCACCTGGACCTTTTGGCCCATCTCGGAACCGATCACCTCGCTCACTTTCCGCGCGAGCTTTTCATCTCTCGCCATTTCGTGCTGGGCGAACTTGAACCTCGAGAAGCAGGCGGCGCAGGGCACTACAACTTCGTCTTTTCCGCTCTTCTCGACCACGGCGAGGTTGTGCGCCGGGAGGGCGATGGAGAGGAGGTGGGATGTCGCATGAGCGGGAGTGGACCCGCAGCAAACCCATTTTTCCACCTCGTCGAGGTCGACTCCCAGTTTAGCGCAGACCTTCCTGAAAGATCGGTCGTATTCCTCAGCGGTTGAATGGAGCGAACATCCGGGGTAATAGGCGTAACTCATTTGGACTCCCTTTTCTCGACGGCCCGATAAATGCGTCTTGTGTCCCGCATCCCTTTGAAGGACGGGATCAGCTTCAGTTTCCCCTTTTTGAGCATCTGGATGCCGAGCTTCATGTCCTTTGTAAAATCGCCGGACTGCAGCTTCAATCCCATAATGAGCCCGATCTCGTACATCCTCCCGAACCATCGGATGTTTTTCGCCGCCGTGTTGAAAAACGCCCGGACCGACTTGACGGACGGCTTGACCCCCTTCCGGCTCGCCAATATCCTGGCGGCATCCATCACCCGGGCAATGTCCACGTCCTGGGGGCATCGCGTCGTGCAGGTTTGGCATGAGGCACAGAGCCAGATGGTCTTGCTGTTCAGGACCAGGTCCTCGAGCCCCAGCCGCGCCGCGTGGATAATCTGCGTCGGCGTGAGGTCCATTGCAAAAGCCACCGGGCATCCCACGGCGCACTTTCTGCATTGAAAACAGGCGTTGACGTCCTGGCCGCTTTCCTCGGCGAGAGCCGAAGCAAAGCTGGAAAAGCTCGGATTGTAATCAAGGATTATGTCGTTCATACCCGGGGCCTCAACTCTCCTAATGCCGGAATAGTGCATATTTTTTCTATCCAAATATATTTTAAATGCGCCTGTCTTTCCAAACAAGAAATCGACGGTCCATAGCAAAAATAAAATAAGTTCTTTTAATGCAGAAATAAAATAATATAGATTTTTTTATACTTTTCCAGTTGAAAATAGCCCGGGACGAAATATTTAACTTTGTTAAAGAATCCGCCCCGACCGATGCCGGCCGGCGGCCGGGAGGAATGGATGCCATGAAACGCCGGAGGAAACCGCGATGAGCGAGAGGAATGCCCTTGCCTTGGCGAATGATTTTCTGAGCGCGGCGCACGTTTTTTCACGCGCCATGCAGGAGAGCGTGGAAGAGGAGCTGCTCCGGGATGCCCTGGACGGCCAACTGACGCCGTCGCAAATCAAACTGCTCAAGCTGGTCGGCCTGAATGATTTTATGACGATCGGCGACGCGGCCCTATTCCTGAACGTCAGCCACGCCGCGGCGAGCAAGGCTGTGGACAAACTGGTCCGGGCAAGACTTCTTCAGCGCCGTCGAGTGGAGAAGGACAGGCGGAAGATATGTCTGTCTCTCACCGACATCAGCCGGAAGCTCCTATCACGATACGAGAAAGCCCGCGAGGAGAAATTGAAGGATATCTTCCGCATGTCCGCTCCAGCGGAACTGCGCCGGGTTGCCGCATGGCTGGACTGCCTTTCCGCAAGGATTGCCATTGACAGCAGCGGGGCGCAGCCGGGCAAACCATGCTCCCAGTGCGGCACTTACTTCCGGCCGAGCTGCATATTGCGCACGCAATTGGGCCGGGAATGCCTCTATCTCAAGGGGGAAGCAGGGATGCATCTCTGAGGGTCCCAAGCCTCGCGTGGGGCAAGGAACGCTTTCCCTCGCACTGAAAACAATCCGGGACATTGCGGCGGACCAAAGTTTTTCGGAATGGCCGCAAATGGAGCAAATTCCACAAAGGGCGTTTCATTCGTGGAACTCGCCCGTCTCATGGTTTCTCTTGCTCCTGCAACGATCTCAGCGACTCTGCAGTTTGCTTCCGGCATGGGCGCGTCCGTGCGGCCCTATGGAATCCCACGCGATCTGCGGATCTTGATTCGCTGTCGGTGCAGGCCGTCGCATCACTCGACGGTGACGCTCTTGGCCAGGTTGCGGGGCTGGTCCACGTCGCATCCGCGCAGGACCGCAATATGGTACGCCAGCAGCTGCAGGGGGACGACGAGCAGAATCGGCAGGACGTCGTCGTGGGTCTGAGGAACGCGGAGGACGTGGTCCGAGAGCCCGGGCAGGTGCGCGTCGTCATCGCTGGCTACGGAGACGATGACCCCCTCGCGCGCGCGCGCCTCCTCGATATTGCTGAGCATCTTTTCATAGCGCAATACCGACCTGGGATTCTGCGGATCCCTGGCTGCCAGCGCGACGACGGGAAGATCGCGGTCGATGAGGGCGTTCGGACCGTGCTTCATTTCCCCCGCGGGGTACCCCTCGGCATGGATGTAGGAGATCTCTTTAAGCTTCAGAGCCCCTTCCAGCGCGATCGGGTAGTGGATGCCGCGCCCGAGGTACAGGGCGTTTCGGAAGCGGTGCAGGCTGTGCGCGATCTCCTCGCAGGACGGGCCGCGCTCCAGCAGCCGCTGGACAAGCTGGGGCGTCTGCATTAAACCCGACAATACGGCCGCCGTCCTTTCCGGACGGATCTTCCCGCGCTTCTCGGCCAGATAGAGAGCGATCAGGATGAGAACGGCGAGCTGGGACGTAAACGCTTTCGTTGAGGCGACGCCTATTTCCGGACCGCTGCGGGTGTAGAGATTTCCGTCGCTTTCCCTGGAAAGCATGCTTCCGACGACATTGCAGATCGAAAGGATCCGGGCGCGTCTGGACTTGGCCTCGCGCACGGCGGCCAGGGTGTCCGCCGTTTCCCCCGACTGGCTGATCGCGATGACAAGGGACTTGGCGTCCACGAGCGGATTGCGATAGCGGAATTCGGATCCATAGTCGATTTCGACGGGGATGCGCGCGAGATCCTCCACCAGGAACTTGCCGACGAGGGCCGCGTGCAGGGACGTCCCGCAGGCTACGATATGGATGCGTTTGATTTTTTTCAGCACGTCCTCGGGAAGGCGGGCCTCCTCCAGAAAAATCCGGCTTCCATCGGCCGAGACCCGGCCGGCTAGAGTCTCCTGAAGGCTTCGGGGCTGTTCATGAATCTCCTTGAGCATGAAATGCCGATAGCCGCCCTTCTCGGCCATTTCCGGGCTCCATTGGATCTCCTGTGGCGTGAAGTCGATCTGTCTGCCGCGGAAGTCGCAGACCGACACTCCTCCGCGTGTCAGAACGGCCATTTCCCCGTCCCGCATGAAATACATGTTTCGCGTGTGCTCGAGAAGCGCCGGGACGTCCGAAGCCACGAGCGATTCGCCCCGCCCCAGGCCCACGATAAGCGGCGGGCCGTTTCTGGCGGCGATGATGACTCCGGGATGGTCGGCCGAAATCAGGCAGACGGCGAAGCTTCCCCGCAGCCGCTCCAGCACGGCGCCCGCCGCTTCCTGAAACGACCGCCCCGGCGACAGGGATTCCAGCAGATGCGCGATGACCTCCGTGTCGGTTTCGGTGGCGAAGCGGTGATGCTCCGCCTGCAGTTCTGCTTTCAGCTCCTGGTAGTTTTCGATGATCCCGTTATGAACGACGGCTATCCTGCCCGTGCAGTCCCGATGCGGGTGGGCGTTCTCCTCCGTGGGCCTCCCGTGGGTCGCCCATCGCGTATGGCCGATTCCGTAATCGCCGGCCAAAGGCTCCGCCTCGAGAGACTGGGCCAGATTGGACAGTTTTCCGGAAGCGCGCCGGACCCGGATCCCGCCGTTGTGGACCGCCGCCAACCCGGCGGAGTCGTACCCCCGGTACTCCAGTTTTCGCAGGCCGTTCAGGATGAGCGGCGCCACGGGCTTCGGGCCGATGTAGCCTACGATTCCGCACATGGACTCGCCTGACCTCGCATCCGGTTTGAAGAATCCGTCGAAACGGCGATGCCCGATGTCCGACAAGGAATCACTTGGCCGGACTCACGGCGTCCCTATCTGTGCTACAATCCCGCCGTCGCTTTGCATCGTGTGGAGATTATAGATGATGGTCGCGCGCGAAGCAACCACCCGGGTGCGGGATGCGGAAGGGGCAAATGCGCTCCCTATTCCTCGTCCTGCTTCCTGCATCCGCTTCGGAGGAGATGATCGATGGAAATCCGTACCGTAGAGCTTGCGGTGCCCGAGGGCTGCAACATCATCGTGGGCCAGAGCCATTTCATCAAAACAGTCGAGGATCTTTATGAGGCGCTTTTCA
The DNA here is from genome assembly GCA_964481255.1 of uncultured Acidobacteriota bacterium. Lineage (GTDB taxonomy): Bacteria > Acidobacteriota > UBA6911 > UBA6911 > UBA6911 > UBA6911. The sequence goes on from CAYZTZ010000032.1 coordinate 7,726, forward strand.
CTGCGTGTCCGCATTCAAGATTCGGGATCGCTTTTTGCGAGGCGTCCGGTCCCTGCCTGATCCGCGTTGAGGGGAATGACGAGGAATTAAAGAGTATCGCTTCCGAAAACGCCATGAGCATCGGCTCCGGCCACACTTTCGTCGTCCTGCTGAGGGACGCATTCCCGATTAATGTCCTGCACGCGGTGAAAGCTTGTTCCGAGGTCTGCAATGTTTTTTGTGCGACCTCCAACCCGGTCCAGGTCCTTGTCGCCGAAACCGGCCAGGGGAGGGGCGTGCTGGGCGTCGTGGACGGCTTCTCCCCGAAAGGGATTGAAGGCGAATCGGGCGTCCGGGCGAGGAAGGAATTTTTAAGAAAGATCGGTTACAAGCGATAGCGTGGAATCAGCGTTGCAGGCATGCGGCTTTTTGCTTTTCGGAGGAATTTCGTCTCTGGCTTATCACCCGTGGCAGGGAGGTTTTGCGGAACCGCCGGTTTGTGACGATGGCAAACGCGACGAAAGGTCTTTGAGATCCGTCTCAAGCAGGTCCTGGTTTACACGCTGGGGCCGAATTCTGAAAGCTGCGGCGCGGACGCAAGGATGTTGACTCCATCGTATCGCAGCCCTGCGGCCGCGCCGGAAGTTCGGAGAATGCGCATGAGGGAAATGACAAGAGAAGTACCCGCGGAGAATCTGCGCTGGGAATGTGATCCGGCCGTTTTTTCATTCCGCTCGACGGCGGAGCTGCCCCCCTTAAAGGGAATCGTGGAGCAGGAGCGCCCGGCCCGGGCGATCCGTTTCGGGCTGGATATCGCCTCTCCCGGCTACAACATTTATGTCAGCGGCCTGACGGGAACCGGCAAAACGACCGTAATCAGGACGTTTCTGGAGGAAATTGCGGCCAAAATGCCCCGCCCGGACGACTGGTGCTATGTCTATAATTTCAAGGACCCGGGTACCCCTACAATCCTGAACCTGCCGGCGGGCCAGGCTAAGAAACTGCAGAGGGAAATGGACGAACTCGTCCGCGTCCTGAAGGTCGAGATCCCCAAGACCTTTGAATCCAAGGAGTACGAGGAGAGCATCAACAGCCTTATGCGCGAAAACCAGGCGCTCCAGCAGATGCTCTTCGAGCAGCTTTCCGAGAAGGTGCGCCGGGAAGGGTTTGACATCCAGGTATCCAAGGTCGGCGTCTCTCTGATACCGGCCGTGGACGGGAGGCCGATGACGCCCGAGCAGTACGAGGCCCTGGATCCGGAAGCCAAGAAACAGATCGAGCTGCGCCGGGCCAAGCTGGATGAGGACGTGCAGGGGTTCCTGCGGCAGGTTCGTGACGCCAACAAGGAGAGCCGCGACCAGGTCACCGAACTGCACCGCCGGCTCGGCTTGTACGTCGTGGGAATCCGGATGGACGGAATCCGCGAGCAGTACACGGATTTCGCCGGTGTTCTCGCTTACCTCGACGACGTTCAGGAGTACATCCTTTCGCATCTGGAAGATTTCACCGAGGACGCGGCGAAACAGGAGGCCGCCGGAGTTGCGTCGATCCGGCTCGAGCCTCAGGCGGATCCGTTCGCGAAATACAGCGTGAACATCGTGGTGGATAACACCGAGTTGCAGGGGGCGCCGGTCGTGATCGAGACCAATCCCACCTATTACAACCTGTTCGGGCGCGTGGAACGGCGGGCTCAGTTCGGAACCCTTTCCGCCGATTTCACCATGATTCGGGCCGGCTCCTACGCCAAGGCGAACGGCGGATTCCTTGTGATCAACGCCCATGACGCCCTGTTGAACCCGGGAGTCTACGAGACGCTGAAACGCACCATCAAAAACAAGGAAGTTCGAATCGAGGACCTGGCCGAGCAGTATGGGCTCTTTCCTGTCGCCGGCATGCGCCCGCAGCCGATCCCCGTCGACGTCAAGGTCATCATGATCGGACACCAGCTGATCTATCACGAGCTGTACATGCTGGACGAGGATTTTCGGAAGATATTCAAGGTCAAGGCGGACTTCGATTCCGAGATGACGCGGGATGTCCAGGGGTTCCATAATTACGCCGCCTTCATCAGTTCGCGGTGCGACGACGAAGGCCTGCTGCATTTCGACCCTTCAGGGGTGGCGCGCGTTGTCGAATACGGCGCCTGGCTGGTCGACAATCACCAGAAACTGTCGGCGCGCTTCAGCGACGTCGCGGACATCGTGCGCGAGGCGAGCTACTGGGCCAGGAAAGCGGGCCGGGAGGTTGTTTCGGCCGAACACGTGCAGCAGGCCGTCGAAGAAAAGGCGTATCGCTCGAGCCTGATCCAGGAGAAGATCCGCGAACTCATCACGGAAGGCACGCTGCTGGTGGACGTGACGGGTGAAGCGGTCGGACAGGTCAACGGGCTGGCGGTTGTGGACCTGGGCGATATCCGGTTCGGACGGCCGTCCCGGATCACGGCCAAGACTTACATGGGCAAGAGCGGCGTCGTAGACATCGAACGGGAATCCAAGATGAGCGGCAAGATCTATGAAAAGGGCGTGCTCATCCTGAGCGGGTACCTCGGCGCCAAATACGCTCAGGAGCGGCCCCTGTCGATGGCCGCGAGCCTCTGTTTTGAACAATCGTACGAGGGAATTGACGGGGACAGCGCCTCCTCCACCGAACTTTACGCCCTGCTCTCGAGCCTGTCGGGACTCCCCATCAGGCAGGGGATCGCGGTGACCGGCTCGGTCGATCAGCACGGGCAGATCCAGCCCATCGGCGGGGTCAATCAAAAGATCGAGGGTTTCTTCGACGTCTGCAAGGCCAAGGGGCTGACCGGGGACCAGGGTGTCATGGTTCCGGTTCAGAACGTGAAAAACCTGATGCTGCGCCCGGACGTGGTGCAGGCGGTGGCGCGCGGCGAATTCCATATCTATGCGGTGAGCACTATCGATGAGGGCATCGAGATATTGACGGGCGTCCCCGCCGGGGAGCGGGACGCCGGCAACCTCTATGCGCAAGGGACGGTGAACTACCGCGTGGAACAGCGCCTGAAGGAGTTTTCCGAAAAACTGCGCAAGCTCGAAAAGGAGGAAAGGCCGGATTACGCGGCGGAATCGAAGGGCGGCAAAGAATAGAACGCGGCGATACGCTCGGCGGGGCAAAGGCGAAATAATCGGGCGGCGGGCCGATGGACCCGACGCGTCCTGGGAACGCGCTTCTGCTCCGGCGCTTCAGTCTTGATCCTCCGGCCCGCCCGGACTATGAAGGTTACGGGAGTCCATATGATCAGCGTAGAAGAAGCCCTGTCAATCCTGCTTTCAAACCTTCCGGAACGGACGACCGAGACGGTCGATTTCCAGGCGGCCCTCGGCCGCGTGCTGGCCGAGGATCTGACCGCCACGTGCGACATCCCTCCCTTTTTCAGATCCTCCATGGACGGCTACGCAATCGTGGCCGCGGACGCCGAGCATGCTCCGGTCGATCTGGACATCGTCGGCGAATGCCGGGCGGGGGGAGGCATGCCGGGAAGCTTGAAGAGCGGCCAGGCGATATCCATTATGACGGGAGCGCCCGTCCCGGAAGGAGCCGACGCCGTTCAGACTGTGGAGCAGACGCAGTTGATGGACGCAGGGAAGAGAGTCCGAATCCTGAAGCCCGTCAAGTTGCTGGAGAATATCGTCCCCCGGGCCTCCGAGGGGAGGGCGGGCGAAATCGTGCTCGCGGCGGGCCATCGCGTGGGACCCGCCGAAATCGCCGTTATGTCCACCTTCGGATATGAACGCGTCAGGGTCTACGCAAGACCCAGGGTCGCCATTTTCGCGACCGGCGACGAGCTTGTGGAATTCGACCGGTGCCCGGGGCCGGATCAGATAAGGAATTCCAACGCCTATTGCCTTTCCAGCCAGTTGCGCCTCATGGGCCTGGACGCCGAATATCTCGGGATTGTGAAGGATGACAGGGAGGATCTGCGACGGGCGATGCTGTCGGGCCTCCAGCGCGACATCCTGATCATAACGGGCGGAGTCTCGATGGGCGAGTACGACCTCGTGCAGGATGTTTTCCAGGATCTGGGGCTTGAGATTCTCTTCAGCAAGGTCGCCATCAAGCCCGGAAAGCCGACGGTGTTTGCCCGCAAGGGGGACAAGCTGATCTTCGGCCTGCCGGGCAATCCCGTTTCCGCGCTCATCACGTTCGAGTGTTTCGTTCGTCCCGTCCTGGGGCGCATCTGCGGCATCAAGAACCCGGAGCTTCCGAGGATGAAAGGGGAACTGCTGGCCGATATGAAACAGACGCCCGGGAGGACGGCCTTTATGCCCGCGTGGGTTTTCTGGGACGACAACAGCTGGAAGGTCGAACCGCTGCTGTGGAAAAGCTCGGCCGATATCATCGGGTTTACGCGAGCCAACGCGACGTTCATTTTTCCCAAGAACCGCGATTTCCTCAGGAGGGGCGAAATCGTCGAGATCATGCTGCTGCCGGATTTCTTTCTCCGTCAGCGCTAGAGCCGATCCGAGATTGGGAATGCGGCCGCAATCCCGAATTTCGGATTTCCCGATTGAATCACCATGGCCCCAAAAAGACTGACGCATCTGGATTCCGAAGGACACGCCAGGATGGTGGACGTAACGGATAAATCCATTACGGCGCGGCGCGCCGTCGCCGAGTCCTTCGTCCGGCTTTCGCCGAGCACGATGGCGCTGCTCCGAAAGGGGAGACTGCCCAAGGGAGACGCGCTGGAAGCGGCGCGCCTGGCCGGAATCCTGGCCGCAAAACGCACGCCGGATCTGATACCGCTGTGCCATCCGCTGCTTCTGACCCACGTGGACGTGCAGGCGGAGCCCCGCGCCGACGGAGTGCGTTTCACGGCCAGCGTTTCGTGCGCCGGGCCGACCGGCGTGGAAATGGAGGCTCTCACCGCGGCGTCGGTGTCCGCCCTCACCCTTTACGATATGGTTAAGGCCGTGGAGAAGGGCGCCACGATTGAAAGGGTGAGGCTGCTGGAGAAAAGCGGCGGCAAGAGCGGACTCTATAGGCGCCGGAGAGCCTGAACGCCGGAATTTCTGATAAAATTGAGAGGCCTGCGATTCCTTGCGGGGAGAAGGATCTATGCCGATTTATGAATATATCTGCAGACAATGCAATCGGAAAATGAGTTTTCTGGTTCTGTCCGTTCCTTCCTTCCGGCCCGTCTGCAAATACTGCAAGAGCGAGGATCTCGATCGATTGTTTTCGCGCTTTTCCTCGCCCAGATCCGAGGAAAGCCGGCTCGAGTCGCTGGCCGATCCGTCCAGTTTCTCCGGCCTTGATGAGAAGGATCCCGGAAGCATCGCTCGATGGATGAAAAAGATGGGCAGGGAACTCGGGGAGGACTTCGGAGGCGAGGATATCGAACAGATGGCCGAAGAAGCCGCCCAGGAGGCCGCGTCGGGCGGAAACGAGAGCGAAGGAGGCCCCGCCCCGGAGGATCTGTAATCGAGGAGCCCGGGGATTTGGCGCCGTCCCGGCCGGCGGGACGTCAAGTCCTTCCTGCTCGACCAGCGCAGGATCGCCGGGCTCGGAGACATCGATGCCTGCGAAGCCCTATTCCTCTCTGGGATTCATCCCGCGCGCCGCTGTTGGACTCTCACATCCGGGGAACCCGTCCTCCTGGTCCGGGCGATGCGCAGGGTGCTCGGCCTCGCGATCCGGAATCGCGGGACAAGTTCTTCGGATTTCATGGACGCGGATGGAAAACCGGGCAATAATCAGGACTACCTGAACGTTGTTCAGAGGGAGGGGCGGATGTGCATCCGCTGCAAGACCCTGATACGACGAATGCGCCGGGGGAATAGGAGCTCGTTTTTCCGTCCCCGTTGCCGGGAGTAGGCGCTTTTCAGAAGGAGGGACGCCAGATGCCGGAACCCAGACGGAAATGTTCCCACTGCAAAGGTACCGGACGTTGTCACGCCTGTCATGGGACCGGCAGGCTGGCTCTGCAGAAGGGAAAAGTATGCACATCCTGCTACCCCCACGGCAGCGGCAAGTGCGCGAACTGCCGCGGCACGGGCGGTTTTGACGAGTCGGGCAATCCCGCTTCCCCGGAGTGAAAGCCGGCGGTCCGCGGCGGACAGGAGGCCCGTCGCGGGGAGCATCGGAGAGCTCTCGAGAATCGGCGCGTCCCCATGTTTCTTGCGATCGACATCGGCAACACGAACATCACGCTCGGCATCTACGCCGGAGAGGTCCTCGGACCCCATTGGCGGATCGCCACGGGCCATGAAAAGACGGCCGATGAATACGGAGCCCTCATGACGGCCCTTTGCCGGCACGCGGGTATTCCGTCTTCCGACATCCGGGCCGCCGCGCTCGCCTCCGTGGTCCCGCCTCTCACGGACGTTCTTGCCGAGGCGTGCAGGCGATACTTCGCCTGCACGCCGCTCGTCGTGGACGGAACGGTCCGGACGGGCGTCCGCGTGCTTTATGAGGACCCGGGCCAGGTCGGCGCAGACCGCATCGTCGATGCGGCGGCGGCCTTCCGGCTTTACGGCGGGCCCGCTTGCATCATCGATTTCGGCACGGCGACGACGTTCGACGCGGTTTCCGCGGAAGGGGATTACCTGGGAGGGGCCATCGCGCCCGGGATCGGGATCGCGGGGGAGGCTCTGTTTCAGAGGGCCGCCAAGCTTCCGCAGGTGGATCTGCAAAGGCCGCCGTCTCCTCTGGGCAGAAACGTTATCCACTCCCTGCAGTCGGGGCTGCTTTTCGGTTACGTCGGACTGGTCGAGGGAATGGTCGCCCGATTCCGCGCCGAGCTCGGACCGTCTACAAGGATCATCGCAACCGGAGGTCTGGCGGAGATCATCGCCCGGGAAACCCGCGTGATTTCCATCCTGGCCCCCTGGCTGACGCTGGACGGGCTCCGGATCATATACGACCTTAACACCGCCCCTGCAGAATCCTGACGGCAGGGATTCCGCTCCCTCCTCTCATTCTCCGCCAATCAGAGGACCCCCGCTATGCCGAATTGCGGAAGCGGACAGATATAGCCGGTCTGCAGCTCAAAAGGCGCTCATCTTAAGGCGGCTTTGAATGTCCGTTTCCCGGATGCCGTAGAGCGCGTCCATGAAATGCACAAGCAGGCTTCCGGGTCCGGCGGAAAGTTCGGCGGCCATTTCGCCCGCAATCCCCATGAGGGCCATCGCGTGAGCGGCCGCGCGGAACGGGGAAGGGTTCACGGCGGCGAAGGCGGCGGTCAAAGCCGAGGCGATGCATCCCAGCCCTGTGACGCGCGGCATCATGGGATGGCCGTTGGCAATGCGGATGCCGGAACTGCCCGCCACGACAAAATCGGTCGCGCCGCTCATTGAAACTACGCAGCGGCATTGCCTGGAAAGGGATCGGGCCGTCTCCAGCGTCTCCTCGGCCGCGTGCACGCTGTCCACCCCCCTGGTGGACTGTTCGGCGTGAACCAGGGAGCGGATCTCGGACGCGTTGCCGCGGATGATCGTCGGCGGCGCTTCACGGATCAGCTTCAGCGCCGTGGCGGTTCGGAAGCGGGAGGCTCCGCTGCCGACCGGGTCCAGAACGATCGGTATCCTTCTCCGGACGGCCTCCTGCCCGGCGCGCGTCATGGCCTCCGACCAGGAGGGGCTGAGGGTCCCGATGTTTATCACGAGGGCGTCCGCGATCCGGACGATCTCTTCAACCTCTTCCAACGCGTGCGCCATGATGGGGGACGCGCCGACGGCGAGAAGGGCGTTCGCCGTCGTATTCATGACCACGTAATTGGTGATATTGTGAATCAAAGGCGATTCAGTCCGTATCCTTTGAATATCCTTCCAGAGCGTGCGCGTTTCCATGAAACCTCCGTGCCTGTTCCCAAAGGCTGATGGCCGGGATTCCGGCCTGTGCCCGGAGCCCGACCGCGGATCCGCTGGGATGGTACAGGGCGGCCCGCATCCTGTCCAGGGCGATTCCGCAGCCCGCGCTTAAAATGGCTAAATCGGCACGATGGGCAGGACGATATTCATTGCGGGGGTGTTATGCAGCCTCTAACCGCTCCGCTGCGATGGCTGGCCGTCCTGTTGTCGTCGGACGCAATTATAAGATCCGTGTCGCCGGGTTCCGAGACCTTCATCGGCTATCCGCCGCAGGACCTCGTGGATCAGCCGGTCACTCGAATCCTCGCCGACGATTCCGCCTTCGAGTTCCCGCACATGCTGGACGCGGCGAAGAAGTGGGGATACTGGGAGGGCGGCCTGGTGCATTTGAGCCGCGCCCGGGAATTTCTCGAAGCGCGCGGAAGCCTGACGCGTCTGGCCGGCCGCGACAATCAGGACTCCGCGTATCTGCTGATTTCAAATCCGGACATGCCCGGCGGCGTGCGTCCGGAGCCTGATTCGGAGTTGGGCGAGGTATCCGCCCGTCTGCGGCGGTTCGCCCATGATCTGAACAACCCTCTTGCCGTCGCGATGGGATTCGCGCAGCTCCTCGCCTTGAATGCGGCCTGTCCCCCTAAAATACGCGCCGATATCGATAGAGTCTGCTCGGAGCTCAAGAGGATCGCCGACACCGTCGAAAATCTGCGGAACTACGCGCTATTATTGGAGGAAAGGTCCGGCCCCAAAAGGACTTCCGGGGAAGCGGCAGGCTGCGGCGACGTGAACCCCGCGGCGGCACTATCCGGCGGCTCGGGCCTTGCGGATCCTTAGGCGGGAATCCTAGTAATAAACGGCGGACGGCGACAGCTCCAACGCTCTTGAATTGATCCGAATCTTTCCCGACTTCTCCAGCTCCTCGGTGACTTTGCGCAGATATTCCTGGAAATACGATTCCTGATTCGCCTGCAGCAGACGTTCCCGAAGCTCCGCCTTTTCCTTCTGGAAAGCCTGTTCATCGAAAGCGGAGCGCGATAGGACCTGAAGGACGGCGAAATTATCGGGCAGCGGAACGGGATCGCTCACCGCGCCCGGGGCAAGGTCGAAAGCGGCCGAATTAAAGATCCTATCCATGCCGATATCGGGATCGGGCGTTTCGGAAATCTTGAACGGCCGGCTCGTCTTGACCTTCAACCCCAGCGTCCCGGCGGCCTTCTCCAGGCTCCCCAGTCTGCGTGCCTCTTCGGAAAGCTTCCGGGCCAGCGCGCCCGCGAGCTCCTTGGCTTTGAACTCGATATAATCCTTTTCGACCTGAGGCCGCGCCTGCGCGAAGTCTCCGGGTTTCGCCATCTGAACCTCGATCAGCCTGGGGACGGCGTAGCCGGAGGGAAGCTCCACCACTTTGCCGAGGGAATGGATCTCCTTGAGCTGAAAAATCTGGTCCCTCATGGCGTCGGAAATGCCGGTCGCGGAGGAGGCGTCGTCGTTCTGAAACAACCCCGTCTCCTTGATTTCGGTTTCGACTCCGAGCTCCTTGGCGGCCGAAGCGAGATCCTTGCTTTTTTCGGCGAGACGCAGAGCCTCTTCCGCCTTCTGCCTGGATATCTCCCGGGCCTTTTTCATATGCAGTTGGAGCATCAGGTGGCTCCGGCTCGATTCGAACGTGGGGATTTCATGACGCAACGCTTTGATGATATGGATGCCGTACTGGGTGCGGACGAGACCGGACAGTTCGCCGGGCTTCAGCGCGAAAGCGGCGTCCTCGAATTCCTTCACCATCTGGCCGCGCTTGAAAGATCCGATCGAACCGCCATCGACCGCCGACGCCGTGTCCTCGGAGTGCGCCCGCGCCAGGGCCGCGAAATCCTTCCCCGCCTGCGCTTCTTTCAGCACCGCTTCCGACCTGGCCCGCACCTCGGCTTCCTTGGAAGGGTCCGGGATTCGAAACAGTATGTGGGCCGCCTCCACCGTCTCCTCTTTTGGGTTGCGGTTCCATTCCTGCAGAATCTCCTGCTCGGTCACTTTTACGGTCGGAAGTATCGAAGTCTCGGGCACCACGAGATATTGGGCCCTTCGCCTTTCCTTGATTCGATAGGCGTCTTTATGCTGATCGAAATACGCCTTCAGATCTTCCTCGGAAGGCTTCACGGCGCCTTTGAAATCGTCCTTCCTCAGGACGGCGAAATCGACCTGCACCTGCTGCGTCGTTCGGGAGAATTCGTCGCGCAGCTCCTTCTCGGTCACGTGGAAGGAGTCCGTCAGTATCTGGCGCAGCTTGACCATAAGCTGGAGATAGCGGAGATCCTCCTCGAATTCATGGATGGAGATGTTGTTTGCGGCAAGCAGCGCCTTGTAACGCTCCAGCCCGATGAACTTGTCCTGATCCTGCAGGGAGGGATGGCTTTCGACGGCCCTTCGGATCTCATCCGGAGTCGCTTCAACGCCGAAACGGGCGGCGATGATTTCGATGATCTTCTTGGTCACCAATCCGTCCAACACCTGCTTGGGAACGCCGAGGGCTTTGATCGTTTCGGGATCCAGCTTATTTCTCCCCCGGTTGCTGTAGTTTTCCAATGTCCTTTGATACGCGCGGATGAAATCCTTCATCGCGATGGGCCGCCCGTCGACGGTGGCCGCGTAGGTCTCGGTCGTCACCCCCCCCACGTTGACGCCGGGCACAAAGAATAGAAGCATGCCGAGGGCCAGACTGAAAATCACGAGCCATAAAATTATCTTCAGCCGCTTTTTGCGGCGCATCAGATCCAGCATGGGAAAAAGTCCCCTCCGTTTCGAACCCTTGAAAAATTGAGTATAGCACAGCCTCTTCCATAAGGGATATCGCCCGTTTCGCTTTTGCTGCGTAAGGTTCCGCGCATCACAGGCAGGCAATCCAGGATTCGGGACGGAGGAACTCTGGAGAGGTTTGCGGCTGATATGATTGCTGCGGTCGCAGGCATCGGGCAAAGAGAAAGTACGCCCGCAGGCATACCCGCTCTTTAATCCCTTTTGTATGTTGAAGATGGATCGCCGGCCGGTAAAAGCGCGCAATATAACAGCGAACGCCGAATCCATGGCCGCCCCGTGGGGCTATGGCGGCGATAAGTCCTTCATCTATTTCATTTTGCTATTTTTGCCCCCGATAATATAATAAGAGGTCGCCGCATATCCGATGAGAAAGGGGAGGGCACCTCTATTTGTTTGAGCAAGTGCGGCTTATCATATGTGTTCTCACCGGGCTTTACATGGAGCTGCATCGGAGTTTCTTTTGGCGGGACTAGAGGCGCATCGGGCGAACATCTTCACCGGTGTCCGTATAGCACGTTCACCGCTATCATCGAACGGCGGGGACGAGGTTTGCATCCGGGGCATTTGCGGGTGCGGCTGTGATCTCCGTTTTGGGCAATAACGGCTCCGGCGCAGGGGGCCGACCTCAAGGTAGGGGTTCAGGCCCGAACCGCATCTGCAGCTTCCGGCCGCGCGATGGGCATGGGGGTATGTTGGAAAGGGTTAAGATCGCGATCGTCCATAAAGAGCGGGTCCCGCAGTTTTTTCAGGACCCGGTTCCTCAAGAACTGCCATGGGAAATTGATTTTTTGGCGGAGGAAAAAATTCTCGGCGGCCCGATTGTACCGGATCGGGGATATCTGGCGATATTCTTCCCCGCGGATAGCGGGGCTGCGGACATCCAGCGCCATCTCGCAAATTTCTTCCCCGGGGCGGAGATGGTCGCTTATCGGAATTCCGGCGGGGCTTCTGCGGAGACCTTTTGCAGGGATGAAAGCGGGATAATGGTCGTTCATCTGCCCATGCCCGCCTATATGGCGCGGCATTTGCTGGAGAGCATCGGTCTGGCCAAGGCGCATCAAAGGGAGCTCGCCCTTGTGCAGAAGCGCACGGAGACCCTTGAGGACTTTTTTGAAGCTTTCATGAACGCCGTGGAATCCTCCTCGAGCGTCATGGATCGCAAGCTGGGCATGAGCGTGCTGATCAGCGGGATCCTCTCCCATATACAAGCCGAGGAATGCGTTATTTACCTGTACGGGAAGGGAGGCGCCGCGCTGCAGCGGAGCTATAGCACCGGGAACTTCAAGGACATGGATCTCTTTGAACGCAGCGCCAACGGGTCGATCCTCGAGAAGGTCCTCAGCACCGGCCTGCCCTACGTGAATAACAACTATTGCTTTGAAATAAGGGCTCCCTTCGGCCTGCAGAGCGCGTTTATTCGTTCCGTCCTCTGTTATCCGCTCGAGTGCCGCGGACAAAGGATAGGGGTCCTCGAGCTGATCAATAAGGCCGGCGGGGCTTTCACCGCGGAGGATGAAGCCCGGATCGAAACGATGAGACGACCGCTGGCCGTCGCGATCCGAAACCTCGAGATGTTCGAGGACTCGGAGCGTCTCACCATAACTGACGATCTGACCAAGCTTTACAACTACCGGTATCTCATGCAATATTTAGATGCCGAGGTTAAACGTTGCCTTCGCTACAAGAAGAAAGTGTCCCTGCTGTTCATCGATATCGATGGATTTAAAAGGATCAACGATACCTTCGGACATTTGGTCGGAAGTCAGGCGCTTGCGGAGATGGGGCAGGTATTCCGCAGGATAGTCCGCGAGTCCGATGTGGTCGCAAGATACGGTGGAGACGAGTTCGCGATTGTCCTGCCGGAAACCCCCTTGAGCGGGGCGATGGTGATAGCGGAGCGGATCCGGAAAAAGGTGGAGGAGTGCGAGTTCATCGCCCACAATTTAAGCATACGCCTGACGGTGAGTCTCGGCGTGGCCAACTGTCCCAAGCATACGCTGACGGCCGAGGGATTGATTAAGAAGGCGGACGCGGCCATGTACCGCGCCAAGGAGCTTTCCAAGAACAGCATCAAAGTCGCCGTTTAGAAATCATGAATTTAAGATCCTTGTTCGGTTTTTTCTCCAGCGATTTGGCCATTGATCTTGGCACGGCCAACACGCTTGTTTATGCCAAGGGGCGGGGCATCGTGGTCAACGAACCCTCGATTGTCGCGCTCGATAAAAACACCAAGAAGGTTCTCGCCGTGGGGCGCGAGGCGAAGGAGATGCTCGGGCGCACGCCGGCGGACATTATCGCCGTCAAGCCCATGAAGGACGGAGTGATTGCGGACTTCGACGTCACGGAAGTCATGCTCAGGTATTTCATCAAGATGGCCCACAGCCGCAACCACCTCCTTAGTCCCCGCATTGTCATCGGCATACCTTCGGAAATAACCCAGGTTGAAAAGCGCGCGGTGCAGGAATCGGCCCTCCGGGCCAAGGCCAGCGAAGTCTATCTCGTCGAACAGGCGATTGTGGCCGCCATCGGCGCGGGCATGCCCATCACGGAAGCCTGCGGCAATATGATCGTCGACATCGGGGGCGGCACGACGGACATCGCGGTCATTTCCCTGTCCGGAATCGTATACAGCCGCTCCGTCCGCGTAGCGGGCAACGAGATGGACGACGCCATCATCCAGTACATCAAGCGCAAGCACAACCTGCTCATCGGCGAGCGCACCGCCGAGACCATCAAGATGCAGTTGGGATCCGCCGCGCCCCTGGACCGGCCGATGACCATGGAGATCAAGGGGCGCAACCTGATCGAAGGCGTCCCCAAGACCGTTACGGTCACCGATGAGGAAATCCGCGAGGCTCTGAGCGACAGCGTGTCCATTATCATCAACGCGATCAAAGTCGCCCTGGAACGAACGCCCCCCGAGTTGTCCGCGGATATAATGGACCGGGGCATCGTCCTGACGGGCGGCGGGGCTCTTTTGAAGCGCTTCGACAAGAGGTTGGCCTCCGAGACGGGGCTCCCCGTATTCGTCGCCGAGGATCCTCTCTCGTCGGTGGTTCTGGGGACGAGTAAGATGCTGACCGATCTGAATCTGTTCCGGAGAATCTGTGTCCAGTGACCTGTCCACAAGAACGACCAGGGAACGGGCTCTTGCCGTAACGATCCCCCTTCTCCTGTTGCAGCTGGTCCTTCTCTCTCTGCAGATAGAGGGATCCTCGGGGACCTTGCTGTTCAAGACCTGGGTCCTGGCGGTCCAGGCCCCGATTGCAGCCGTCACCTCGGGGATAACGGACGGCGTGAGCTATGTGTGGAACGGTTACATCTGGATGGTGGGAGCGCGTGCCGAGAATGAGCGCTTGAAGGAAACCGTGCGGCACCTCTCCCTGCTGAACGATTCCTACGAGCAAATCCGGCAGGAGAACCAGAGACTGCGCCGGCTCGTCGCCCTGAGAGACGATGCCCCCCATCGGAGCCTGGGCGCCCGCGTTATCGCCCGCACGCCGAGTTTTCTGTCCAACGTGATCTATATCAACCGGGGGGCGGAGGACGGGATTTCCGTCGACGCGCCGGTCGTCGCGGGCGAAGGGATTGTGGGGCGAACCGTACTCGTCTCCCGGCACCAGTCCCAGGTGCAGTTGATCACCAATCCGGACGCGTCGGTCGGAGTCATGCTCGATCGTTCGCGCACGCCGGGGATCCTGAAAGGGACGGGGGATTTTCTGCTGGATCTCGATTACATCAACAATACGGAACCGGTCGCCGTGGGCGATCTTGTTCTGAGTTCAGGCCTCGACGGCATATTCCCCAAAGGGCTCCGCGTCGGGAAAGTCGTCCGGTCCGACAAGGGGAAGGGAGTCTTCCGATCCATCAAGGTCGAGCCTTTCGCGGATATGGTCCGCCTGGAAGAAGTCTCGGTGCTCTTGAAACCGACGGACTCCTGAGCCTCTCGAGCGCCTCGAAGGCGCGGGAGAGAGCGACATCCCCGGCTGACAGGGGATTGCGGATGCTATGAAATACCTGTTTCTGGCATTGTCGTCCTTTCTTGCCATCGTCGCCCAGATGATCATGGGCAGCAATTTTTTCCTGTTTAACTTTCTGGACCTGTCTCTGATCCTGGTCGCCTATTGGGCTATCTATAGAAGCCGCGTGCAGGCCCTTTTCGTCGGATCGCTGACGGGGCTCCTTCTGGACGCGGCCATGGGCTGGCCGCTGGGCTATAACGGATTCGGCAAAACAGTGGCCGCCTATGTGATCGGCCAGTGCTGGAAGCGCTTCAACACGCTGGAGCAACCCTGGGTGCGCTTCTCAATCCTGGCCGTCTCTTCCTGCATGGGTTCCCTCAGTGTTTTTGTATTGTTCTGGCTGATGCAGAGGACGGCCGGCGCTATCTTCCTGGGCGCTTCTTTCCTGCAGGCGCTTCTGACGGCCGGAATAGGAGTCCTGTTTTTCGCGGGGCTGGAGAGCTACAGGAGAACGCAGGCCGATAAGGCGCATTAGCAGGATCCAGGGGATCCAAAGGCTCCGCGGCGAGCGCCGGAGGCGGCTCGGTTCGAGGAAATGGCGGATAGCAAGGCCGGTCCGCGGGATCGACCGGCGCCTCGGCGCGGCGTGCTTTCAGGTTCCGGAGCATGGTGTTGCGGTTGGAGGCTGGCAACTTATCGGGCGCCGCGGCGCATTCCCGGGCGCAATGGGGTGGTTGAAAATTGTTACTGCAGAAGGAGTCCAATCGTCAACTGATCCTGCAACGGCTGAACCTTTTTCGACTTCCGGTTCTGTTGATCTTCCTGATCCTCGGAGCGCGGCTCTGGCAGCTTCAGATTATCAAGGGCGCCGAATATGAGCGCAAGGCGGAACGCAACGGGATCCGCACGATCGAGCTCGTCGCGCCGCGGGGCGTGATATTCGACCGCCATCACACCCCGCTGGTTGAAAACCGCTCCTCCTTCGATGTCCTGTTGTACCGCGAGTGGATCAAGGATGCGGACGCCACGAAGCGGTTTCTTGCCGAGAAGCTGTCCATCCGGCCGGAGAACCTGGAAAACGCTCTGCGCCGCGGCAAAGAAAGCGGATTGTATCGCCCCATCATCATCAAAGAGGATGCCGGGATGATGGACATTTCGGTTATCGAGGCGCACCGCATGGAACATCCTGAAATCCAGCTGGGGTCCGAGCCGCGGCGGCTCTACCACTACGGGAAGCTGGCGGCTCATATCCTGGGATATGTGGGTGAGATTTCCGAGCAGGACCTGAAAGGAAACCTGTTCCCCGGTGCGAGGGCCGGTTCGCTTGTCGGGCAGAGCGGGGTCGAGAGGACGTACAACGCCGTCCTGGCCGGAAAGGATGGGGAGCGGCGGGTGCAGGTGGACAGCCGCGGCAGGGAAGTCGCCTTTGTCACGGAAAAGGAGGCGGTCAAGGGAGGGGAAATCCAGCTTACCATTGATCTGGACCTGCAAGCCGTCGCCGAACTCAGCCTTGAAGGCAAGGTCGGGGCGATCGTGGCGATGGATCCGAGCAACGGCGAAATCCTGGCGATGGCCAGCGCGCCGGCTTACGATCCCAATACCTTCGCCATGCGCATTTCCAGGGACGACTGGAAACGGCTGGTCGAGCATCCGGACCGCCCGCTGCAAAACCGCGCCATACAGAACAGCTATTCGCCCGGTTCCGTTTTCAAACTCGTGATGGCACAGGCGGCGCTTGAGGAGGGTCTTGTCGACAACGATACGACGATTTTCTGCGGCGGCGCCGCCTCCTACTATGGGAGGGTTTTTCACTGCGGCAGCGGGAAAGGGCACGGCTCCCTCCGCCTGGAGCAAGCCATCGCTCAATCATGCAACATTTTTTTCTATGAGCTGGGACGGAGGCTCGGGATATCGAGGATCGCGCGGCACGCGCAGGCCCTGGGGTTCGGCGAGAAGACCGGCATCGACCTCCCGGCAGAAAAGAGCGGAGTGATGCCCAGCCCCGAGTGGAAGATGCGGACGCATCGCACGAAGTGGTTCGCCGGCGAGACCATTTCCGTGTCGATCGGGCAGGGGGCCGTCAGCGCAACGCCCCTGCAGATCCTCCGCGCGGTGAGTGCCATCGCCACCGGAGGGCTGCTCACAACGCCGCATCTGCTCTTGCGGTCTGAGAATCGGCTCGGCAACGCGATGCAATGGCCGATGCGGCGCCTTCCGATCAGCCATAACAGCGCCCGCAGGATCCGCGAAGGAATGTGGGCCAGCGTCAATGGCTTCGGCACGGGCCGCAACGCCGCAGTCCGAGGCCTGGACATATGCGGCAAGACCGGGACCGTCCAGGTCATCGGCAGGGGCCGGAATCGTCCATCGCGCGGGGACATGCAGGACCATTCCTGGTTCGTCGGCTTTGCCCCGAAGGATCGTCCTGAGATCGCCGTTGTTGCCTTCGTCGAACACGGGGGCACGGGAGGAGTTTCGGCCGCGCCCCTTGCCAGGGCGCTGTTCCAGGCGTACTTCGAAAAGCAGGGAAGGATTCCGGGCGCCGATACCCTCGCCGCCGTCGCGGCGGCCGCGCCGGCTGAGTTATTTCGCGCGCGGCGCGAGACGGGGTCCTCCGCGGGAGCCGTGGAACGATGATCAAGGCGGATCAGCGTCTGTTGCTCAGTTTCGACTGGCTATGGCTCGCGGCGCTTCTCGTGCTGTCGGCGGCGGGAGTCGCCGCCATCTGGAGCACGACGGAGGGCACCGGCGTAAGTTCCTATCTCGGCAGGCAGCTGATCTGCCTCGGTTTGAGCCTGTTCCTCTTCTTCGCTTTGCTGTACCTGGACTATCACACTTTTTGCGATTTCATATCGGTCCTCTACGCGGCGGGAATGGCGGCTCTCATGCTGGTCCTTTTCGCGGGGCGCGAGATTCACAGCAACAAGAGCTGGATCGATTTGGGCCTCTTCAGGGTTCAGCCCTCGGAATTCATGAAGGTGCTGGTCATCATCGCCCTGGCCCGGTATTATGCGGACCTGGAGCAGGAATACCTGGGCGCGCGGGAACTCCTCGTGGGCGGCTTGATTGTCTTCGCCCCCGTATCGCTTATCCTGCTGCAGCGCGACCTGGGTACGGCCGTCACATTTATTCCCATCTATGCCGTTCTATCACTGCTGGCCGGCATAAGGCGGAAGCACCTGGTCGTGCTGCTCCTGATCATTGCGATACTCTCACCGATATCATGGTACGCGCTCCGCAGTTACCAGAAGGGCCGCATCGGAACGGCGCTCAACCCGGCCAGCGATCCGCGCGGCCTGGGCTATCAAACCATCCAATCGGAGATCGCCGTCGGTTCCGGGAGATTCCTGGGAAAAGGGTTCAAACGGGGATCCCAGGCCGGCCTCGGGTTTCTGCCGGCCCACAAAACGGACTTTGTTTTTGCCGTGTTATCGGAGGAAAAGGGATTCCTGGGAAGCATCGCCATCCTGGGGCTTTTCCTCTTCGTCTCCCAGAGGCTTTTTCGTGCGGCCCGGGAGGCCAAGGACAAAGTGGGAACCATGATCGTCGTCGGGGTGCTGGCCCTGCTCCTCTTTCATGTGGTGATCAATATCGGGATGGTGGTGGGGCTGCTCCCGATTGCCGGGATTCCGCTTCCCTTCATCAGCGCCGGAGGATCCTCTCTCATCTCCTGTTATGTGGCCATGAGCCTGTCGATGAATGTCAGGATGAGGAGATATGTCAACTAGCCGCGAAGGCCCACCCGGCCCGAGAAAAGTGCCGTGGAAGCGGCCGGGGCGGGCATGCAGTCCCGGACGCGCGGGGATATTCTTGAATTCCGCCTCCGTCCCATCTACCATGAATGTTTGACGCCCGACGGCGCGGCGGTCCGAGGGGAATCTTATTTTTATGCGCTATTTTGAAATGTTCTTGTGAGTTTGAGCAAATGACCGGTCGCGACTCGATGATTTGGAGTGACAGTCATTTTCATTAGAGAAACGGAATTCGGCGGGGATTAATGGCGCGGCACGGACGCCCGGCGTCCGGGAGATATCTTAGCCTTGGGGCGTTTCCGGACCGCAATCGGTCGAGGTCCGGCGCCAACGGAATATATGCTGCTTTCGGGCTGCGCGCAGTCCCCGAATGATGCGGATCGTACCGATCCTCTGCGCGGTTGTTCCCGACGCTCGGGTCCAAGAGGCTGACGGCAAAGGCCGTCCCTGCATGATCCTTCCTGTCTCCTCTCCGCATCCTTATCGCGACCCCATCCGAAAAATGGAGTGTTTCACAATGATCAAGGAAATGATTGTTTCCAGCACTGCCCTGGAAACGAAGGTGGCCATTCTGGAAGACGACCAGCTTGCGGAGCTCTATATCGAACGCCATCGCAGCCGCAGCATTCTGGCGAACATCTACAAAGGGAAGGTCACCAAAGTCCTCCCCGGCATGCAGTCCGCTTTTGTCAACATCGGTCTGGATAAGGACGCGTTCCTCTATGTCTCGGACTTTCTGGAAGACAACGAGGTGTGCGATCAGATCTATTCCGCCGCCGAGGAACAGGCGGAACGGGAAACGACACCTGCGCCGTCCATCCCGAGCGCCGCCAGCCTCGAAGTGATCCTCGACATCCCCGTGCGCCTGTCGCTCGAGGTGGGCAACACGGACATCAGCATCCGCCAGCTGCTGAAGCTGTCGCGCGGCTCGGTGGTCGAGCTCGACCGCCTCGCGGGCGAGCCGCTCGACGTCCT
>CAYZTZ010000033.1:0-26750 GCA_964481255.1 uncultured Acidobacteriota bacterium
TGTTCAGAGTGCGCTTGCAGGCGCACTGAGCACGGCTCTCCAGAGCCGTGCGTCCCCATGATTCCCGGACCTGTCTAGAAACGCGGCCGCACATGAGCTTGCTTTGATGCCCCGCGTGCGGTTTATGAGTATACCCGGATTCGGTTGCGGCTATGGTGCGCGATGCAATGCCTGGTTTTGAGGAAGCTGCAGCATCACATCGGAGGGAATCGCAAGCCCCGCATCATCCTCGGCAAAACGCCCCGGCTCAGGCTCTTCATCATTTTCCGTGTCTCAACGTATTGCTTGAGCAGCTGGTTGATTTCCTGGACCGGACGACCGCTTCCGCGCGCGATTCGTTTTCTCCGGCTTCCGTTCAGTATCTGGTGATTGCGCCGCTCTTCGGCCGTCATCGAATTGATGATGGCCTCGATGTGAATCAGTTCCTTTTCATCCACCTTCAGCTTGCTGATCCCGCGTAAAGGCCCCATGTTCGGCAACATCCCCAAGAGCTGTTCCATGGGACCCATCTGCCGTATCTGCCTCAGCTGGTCCCGGAAATCCTCCAGCGTAAATTCGTCCTTGCGGATCTTCTCCGCCAGTTCTGTGGCCTGCTCCCGATCCACCGCCTCCTCGGCCTTCTCGATAAGCGACAGGACGTCGCCCATCCCGAGAATGCGTCCGGCCAGACGGTCCGGGAAGAAAGGCTCCAGAGCGTCCGCCTTCTCACCGGTGCCGAGGAATTTGATAGGCTGCCCGGTGACCGTTTTGATGGACAGCGCCGCCCCACCGCGCGCGTCTCCGTCCATTTTGGTCAGAATGACGCCCGTCAATCCGAGGCGGTCATGGAATTCCTTGGCGCTGCGGACCGCGTCCTGTCCCGTCATCGCGTCCGCGACCAGAAGGATCTCGACAGGAGGCACGGCTTTCCGGATCTCATCGAGCTCCTGCATCATTTCATCATCGATATGGAGGCGTCCCGCCGTGTCGATCAAGACAACGTCATAGCCGCTGTTGCGCGCGTGCCGCAACCCGCTCTCCGCCCTGGAGACGGGATCCAGGTCGCCGGAAGCGTCGAAATAGCCGAGCTGATTGTTCTGGCAGAGGACGCGCAGCTGCTCGACGGCCGCGGGACGATACACGTCCACCGACAGGAGCAGGGGCGTGTGATTGTTCTTGGCGAGCCATAGCGCGAGCTTGGCGCTGGTAGTCGTTTTCCCCGAACCCTGCAGCCCGACCATCAGGAAAACGCTCGGCGGCTGCTTGGAAAAGCGGAGCTCGCTCTGGGTCCCGCCGAGCAGCTCCACGAGCTCGTCGCGGACCACTTTGATAACCTGCTGGCCGGGAGTCAGGGACTCCATGACGTCCTGCCCTAGCGCACGCCGTTTCACCCGTTCGACGAAATCCTTGGCAATCTTGTAGTGAACGTCCGCGTCCAGCAGGGCGTTTCGAATCTCGCGCGCCGTCTCATCGATGTGCCGTTCCGAAACTCTTCCCTGCCCCGTCAAATTCCTCAGGATCTTCTGAAGCTTGTTTGAAAGATTGTCGAGCATGCAAGGCCCCTATGAAAAAAATATGATACCTGATTCGCCCGGGCGAATTGGATGAAAAAAGGCCTGGTCCCGACTTGAGATAGAACGGTCGGTGCACCCGCCCCGCGTGCCTTCACTCGTGCTGAACCGCGAATCCTTTTGGATTGCACTGGCGGACGCGCGGTGCGTGCTTTAAGATTATGAGCCATGAGGCATGTCGTCGTCGGAACGGCCGGACATATCGATCACGGGAAAAGCGCCCTGGTCCGCGCTCTGACCGGCATCGACCCCGACCGCCTGAAGGAAGAGCAGGTGCGCGGCATCACCATCGATCTTGGGTTCGCCCATCTCGACCTGGGTGACGTCAAAGCCGGGTTCGTCGATGTGCCGGGACACGAAAAATTCGTCAAGAACATGCTGGCCGGGGTCGGCGGCATCGATTTCGTGCTGCTCGTGGTCGCAGCCGACGAGTCCATCATGCCCCAGACCCGGGAGCACTTCGACATCTGCCGCCTGCTCGGGATCAGCGGCGGCATCGTGGTGATCACCAAGACCGACCTGGCCGACCCCGAAATGATTGAACTGGTGCGTGACGAAGTGGTCGAAACGATCCGAGGATCCTTCCTCGAAGGGGCTGAAATCATCCCCGTCAGTTCTAAAACCGGAGAAGGGATAGACCGGCTGAAGGAGTCCATTCACAGGCTTTCCCTGTCGATCCGTCCGCGCCCTGCGAACAGGCTGCTGCGTCTGCCGATCGACCGGGCCTTCAGCATCAGGGGCTTTGGAACCGTCATCACCGGAACGCTGACCTCGGGAGAGATTCAAAAGGACCAGGAAATCGAATTGATACCCGGCGGGTTGAAAGCCAGAGTGCGCGGCATCCAGGTCCACGGCATCATGACCGGGCGGGCCGCCGCGGGCCAGCGGACGGCGGTAAACCTTCAAGGGGTGGATTTGGCACAGGTCGAGCGCGGCATGGTCGTCACGGTGCCCAACACCTTTCACTCCACCCAGATCCTGGACGTGCGCCTGACGTTGCTGCCGTCGGCCAGGCCACTTAAGAATATGGTTAAGATCCGTTTCCATCAGGGGACTCTGGAAGTGCTCGCCCGCGTCGCCCTGATCGGTCAGGACACCCTGGCTCCAGGCGAATCCGCTTACGCCCAGCTCCGCCTGGATTCGCCGGTGTTTTGTCTTCACGGAGACGCCTTTATCGTCCGCCAGTTTTCGCCCACCATCACGATCGGCGGCGGAGTGATCCTTCACCCCAATCCCCCGAAGCACAAGGCCACCGACAGGAAAGCGCTCGCCGCCCTGAAAGCTCTCGATCAGGAGGACCTTTCCGCCAAGATACCCGTCCTGCTGGCCGCCAACGCCCGGCGGGCCATGAACCTGAATGAACTCAACTCCCTTCTGGGACTGCCCGGTCCGGATCTCGCCCGTATATGTTCCGCGCTTGTCCAGTCCGGCAGGATGGTGATGGTGCCCGCCCCCGCGCCCGTTCTGGTTCTGCCGGACGTGGTGGAATCGCTGAAAAAAGAAACTCTGACGCAGGTCGGCGGTTTCCACAGGGAAAATCCCCTTCAGAAGGGAATATCCAAAGAGGAGCTTCGCAAACGGATCTACGACGACCTGCCGCAGGAGGTTTTCCGCTACTGCCTGGAGGGGCTCGTCGAGGCGCGCCAGATATCGTTTCAGGAAGACGCCGTCTCGCTCTTCGGCCGGGAGGTCCAGCTGACGGCAGAAGGGGAGCAGGTGCGCCGGAGGATCGAGGATCTGTTCCTCCGATGCGGGTATCAACCGCCGTCGGTTTCGGATCTCGCGGACTCCGTCGCAGCCGACCCCGAGGAAGTACGGCGCATCTTTTTCTGGATGCTGAAGGAAAAGATACTCATCAAGCTGTCGGAAGATATCGTTTACCACCGGACGACTCTGGACGAAATCAAGCGGCAGATCAAAGCCAGGTTCGCTTCGGGATCCAAGTTCGGGGTGGCCGATTTCAAGGAGCTTTTCGGGATCACGCGCAAACACGCCATTCCGCTGCTGGAGTATCTCGACCGCGAGCGTTTCACCCGACGCCTGGGCAACGACCGCGTCCTGCTTTAAATGCACAGTCCGCTGAAAGGCGAATCCGCGCGATCCGCGGCAAAAGGGAGGCAGTTCATGTTTGGATCCTTCGGGTTGACGGAGCTCTTAATCATTCTGGCCATTGTCATCGTCATTTTCGGGGGGACAAAGATACCGAAACTGGGGAAAGGCCTGGGAGAGGGAATCCGCAATTTCAAGCTGGCGATCAGAGCCGCCAGGGAAGAACCTGAAGAAAAACCGGCCCCGGAAAAGAACCCGGAGAAGGGCCGGGACTCTTAAGCTGGAAGCGCAGGCCCCGGAAACCTTTCAGCCCATTTCACCGCAGCGACAGCAGACACGGCGCAAGACCGTCACTCCCTCGCGCCAATTCTCGTTGATCGAAACCTTCCACACCTCGAGGTCCGCGTCCAGATGGCGAAGCAGCCGCTCGATGGAATCGTGAAAGGAAAAAACCGGAGAAACAAGATATATCCTGGGACGGCGGCGCGTCAGGCGGACTTCCGAAAAATAGCCCCGGCGCTCGAAATCCCCGTTCTCGTTATGCCGGATCACCCTTCCCCAATAATCCAGAGCCTGCAGAGGCAGGTCGGGGTCGGCGGAAAGCTTCAGCTCCATGACGATCAAAGTCCCCTGGCGGTCCGCGCCCAGGATATCGATCCTGGCGGCATTTTTCCCCAGATAGAGCGGTATCTGGGAATATACCGATTCAGGCGCCATCTCGGGGAAAAGCCGCGGCACGTCCTCCAGGATAAGCGACTCAAGCCAGCGCTCCGCCTGCATCCGGTAGTAGGGATGACGCGTGTCGGGGCTGTCGGCCTTGCGGTACTGCAGTATCTCCTCGACCAGGGAACGAAGGCGCTCGAAGTTGTCCTCTGAGAGCTCCGTGCGCTCTTCTCCCGCACCGAAGCAGAGCCGGTCGCGCTTCGGGCCCATGGCCCGGGCAAATTCAAGGCCACGGATCCGCAGGGAATCGTAATCCTGGAATCGGGGATAGCGGCGGA
Source organism: uncultured Acidobacteriota bacterium (assembly GCA_964481255.1). Taxonomy (GTDB): domain Bacteria; phylum Acidobacteriota; class UBA6911; order UBA6911; family UBA6911; genus UBA6911. The sequence continues at coordinate 4,601 of CAYZTZ010000033.1, forward strand.
TCAGATCCGGAGCCAGGTTGAGAACCTTTTCCAATTGTGAGCTCCAGCGGAAAGGGCCGAGAACGGGCCAGCGAAAGTCCTTGTTCTCCTTCGGGTGGGGCGGCGGCGGAGCCTTCCGAATCTTCATCCCCGCCGATCCCTCCTTCCCGTATTCCCATATCTCCACTTGAACCCGCTCCCTGTTGAGATGCCGGCAACGGTGGACGATCGGGGCTGATGATCCGCGCGGGACCCAGAGATGCACGGCCGGCACCATGCTCAGCTTTTTGACAGCCAGCAGATGGGACAGCCATAAAAGGGCCTGCCCCAGGATCCGTTCGCACTCGTCGGCTTCGTGCGCCGCCACCAGCAGTCCATTCCCCCCATGGAAGCGGAAATAAACCCTCAGGAAGAGACCCGAAAGCGTTCGCGCGGGATCAGACCTTCGGCCGGCGTAAAGCAATTGATACCCTGCGAACTTCGTCTTCAACCAGCCGCGGATCATGCTCCACAGTTCCGTGGGATGCAGGGCGCCTTGCGGGGGCTCGCGCCAGATGACTTCCAGGCTCTCCGACAGGGAGCGCCGGACGCCGGCCAAGACCAGGTTCAGGCCGCCCGGCATCGGTTTCACCGACGAAAGCAGAAAGCTCTTGAGTCTGCCCTGCGCGCGGAATTGGAAGCGGATATGCTCTCCCATGACAAGCCAGAGCGGGGCCGCCGAGCGCCACGAACCCAGATCGAGGCCGCGCCAGCGGATGCGCGCCGATTCGCCTCTGCCTTCGGCCAGCTTCAGAAGAGCCTGCGATTTGAGCAGATTTATCCCCACCGGCTTCCTCATGCCTCTCCTTTCGCGCGCCATTATGTAGTTTCAGATGGATAGAGGCTATTTCAGGGGAAATCTAGGGGGGGTAGGAATAAGCTGAAGTTTCCAGTTCCCAGTTTTAGATCTCCGAATACCAGCCGAGGGCGTCGGCCTTAACACCCCGTCCCCAAAATGCAGCTTTGGTGTGCAGGATTTTGCTCCCGCCGATGAAGGCGGCCGAAGTCTCAGCCAAGCCTGCACACTTCCAAGGCCCCGCATCCCGCTCGCATTTTCGCTGTGGATCCAAAAAGCTCTTAAGATCGAAATCTCCTCCGGCAGGCCAGGGAAGCCGATTGCGACCGCGACAGCGATTCCGATACCGAGCACTCTCTTTCGCGTCCCCCATGACGCGATCAGAAACCGTGAACTGAAAACTGGAAACTCCGATACGTTTTTCGCCCGCTCAGGCATCATTCCTTCGCAAGGCACGAACGCAGCCAGGCGAGATAAGAGGGATCGCCTGCCGCGATCGGCACGGCGATGATTTCCGGGACCTTATAGGTGTGGAGCAGGCGAATCCTGGACCGCACAGCCTCAAAATTTTCCGCCGTCGACTTGACGACCATGAGACACTCCTGCTCGTCGCATATCTCCCCCTGCCATAAATAAATGGAATGAACGCCTGGAACAATATTCACACAGGCGGCCTCCCGCGCCTCCACCAGGGCGGACGCGATATCGCGCGCCAGGTCAAGCGTGTCGGTGGTGCATAGAACGAGTATTTCATCCATGGTCGATCCCGTGCATTAAATGGTTGCATCCCGCTTCAGATGTTCCTATTATGAGCATGTCCAGAATGTTTTCAAAGAGTTCATCGAACCGGCGGGCTGAATAGCACGACATGTCTTACAGGATCAGGCGCCCATCCTACCTCAAGGAGCTCTATTACATCCTGTGTATCGCCGCGGTCGCCCTTATCCTGATTTCCAGCTTCCTGGGGCCCGGGGGCTATCTTGCTCTGCGCAAGGCCCGGGCCGAAAACGCCAAAAAGGCGGAGCGCATCGACGAGATCCTGCACCGCAACCAGGAGCGGCGGAAAACGATCGAAGCGCTTCGATCCGATGAAAAAGAGCTGGAAAAGGAAGCTCGGAAAAAGGGTTACGCCCGCAAGGATGAAATCATTCAGCAATTGCCGCCCGAACCGGAAAAATAGATACAAGATTGAGGAATGAACACTCCACGCGCAGAGTGGGCGGTTTCTGGCAGCCGCCACGATGCGGGCGGCGCTCCGATAGGGGCGCCCCCACAAAGCCCGTTCGGGGCTTCCCGAATCTGCAGATCTCGCCGTATCGGCGGAGCCTTTTCGAGTCGCTCCGCATGAGGCGGCCGTTTGCCCTGATGCAATTAAATCTGATCCCCGACATTCGTCATTCGATATTCTGAGGCTCAGAGAGATGAAGGTACGGCGCCGGCTGCGATTCGACCTCTTGGAAGAGCCTGCAGTTCTAAAGCCGGCGTCTTTGCCGTCGGAAACTTGCCGGTTCCTTATTCAATCCCGAATCTCCTTAGAGACTCCAGACCACCCTGCCCCTTACAATCGTCATGACCGGCCCGCCTTGCAGTTTCCAGCCCTCGAAGGGCGTGTTCCGGCTGCGGGAAAGAAATTCGCTGGAACGGATTTCGTGCTGCAGTTCCGGGTCGAGCACCGTGATATCCGCCCATGAACCTCTGGCGAGATTCCCCTTGCGATCCAGGTTCAGGATCCGGCATGGGTTGGCTGAAAAGAGCTGGACAAGGCGGTCGGGGGTGAGGATCCCGGTCCGCACGAAGCGGTCGTAAATGAGGCTGACGGCCGTTTCGAGCCCCACGACGCCGAAAGGAGCCCGGTCAAACTCGAGCATTTTATCGTTGATATTGTGCGGGGCGTGATCGGAAGCGATCGCGTCGATGTCGCCGGATGCGATGCCCTTAATGAGAGCGTCCACGTCCTCCTGGGACCGCAGAGGGGGGTTGACTTTGGTGTTCGTGTCGTAGGAGGTTACCTGGGCGTCGGTCAGAAGCAGGTGGTGGGGCGTGACCTCGCATGTGATCGATGTCTTGTCCTCCTTCCTGGCGCGCACGACGGCCTCGAGCGAGCGGCGGGTGGAAACGTGCGCGATGTGCACCCGCGCTCCGGTCTGCAGCGCCAGGACGGCGTCCCGAACGACCTGCACTTCCTCCGCCGCCGGGTTCATGCCCCTGAGGCCGAGCAGTGTGGAGTAATACCCCTCGTGCATCACTCCTCCGGCCGCGAGATCCCTGTCCTCGCAGTGGTCGATGACGGGAAGACCGAAAAGACGCGCGTATTCCATCGCGCGACGCATCACCTGGGAGTCCTGCACGGGATGGCCGTCGTCGCTGACGGCGACGATTCCCGCCCGGTGCATTTCGCCGATCTCCGCGAGGACCTTCCCCTGGCTTCCCTTGGTGATCGCCCCGACGGGATGCACGGCGATCTTTCCGGCCTCGCGGGCCCGATCGAGGATGAAGGCGGTGACCGCTTCGCAATCGTTGACGGGCTGGGTGTTCGGCATGCACGCGACCGCCGTGAAGCCGCCGCGCGCCGCCGCGTTGACGCCCGATTCGATCGTCTCGGAATCCTCGCGTCCCGGCTCCCGCAGGTGAACATGCATATCGACGAAGCCGGGCAGCACCAGAAGGCCGCGCGCGTCGATTTCCTTCCGGCCCTTTTTGCGTATCCTCGGGGAGATTTCGGCGATGCAGCCGTCATCGACCCCCAGATCCGCGATCCTGTTCAGTTTCTGGGACGGATCCACGACCCGCCCCTGACGCAGTATGAGTTGCATAGGCGCTCAACGAGAAGTTTTCTTCAGCCTGAGTCCGGCGTTTCCGGAAAGCAGATACAAGACCGCCATGCGGGTCGCGATGCCGTTCGCGACCTGGTTCAGAATGACGGAATAGTCCGCGTCGGCCACGTCCGAATCAATTTCAACCCCGCGGTTCATGGGGCCCGGGTGCATCACGATCGTGTCCTTTTTGGCCTTGCGCATCCTCTCGCGGGTCAGGCCGTAAAGGTTGTAGTACTCCCGCGTGGAGGGGATGAAGGCCTCGTTCTGCCGTTCATGCTGCAGACGCAGCATCATAATGACGTCGGCGTCGGCGATGGCGTCATCCATTTTGCCGTAAATGGCCGCGCCCAGCTTGTCAAAATCCCATGGGATGAGCGTCGGCGGCCCGCAGACGCGCACCTCGCATCCCAGCTTGTGAAACAGGATGGTGTCGGACCGCGCGACGCGGCTGTGCGTGATGTCGCCGACAATGGCTATTTTGAGGCCCTCCAGGCGGCCCTTGACCGTCCGGATTGTCAGGGCGTCCAGAAGCGCCTGCGTCGGGTGCTCGTGCATGCCGTCCCCCGCGTTGATGATCGAAGAACGGCACTCCCGGGCGAGCAGATGGGGCGCCCCCGCGGACTGGTGGCGTATCACGATGATGTCCGGAGACATGGCCTCGAGGTTGTGCGCCGTGTCGAGCAGCGTTTCGCCTTTCGACACGCTGCTCGTGGAGGCCGAAAAATTCAGGATGTCGGCGCTCAGTCTCTTTTCCGCCAGTTCGAACGACGAGCGCGTCCGCGTGGAGGGCTCGAAAAACAGGTTGATGACGGTCTTGCCGCGAAGAGTCGGGACTTTTTTGACCGGCCGCGCCGCCACCTCCCGCAAAGCCTCGGCCGTATCCAGAATCAGGTAAATATCTTCAACGGAAAGCTGCCCCGTGCCAAGCAGGTCCTTGTGAGTCAGCGATGCCATGAAATCCGCCCGGCGCGGCCCCCTCTCTTCGCGAGCACGGGCCGCGGGAAACATTTATATTCCGCACCCCTATCCGGCCGTAAAGACCGGTTGCGGTTTCTTGAGAAGGACCACGCGTTCCTCCTGATCTTCTTCCTGGAGAAGCACCTCGACGGTCTCATCTTCCGGCGTCGGGAGATGCTTGCCGACGTAGTCCGCCTGTATCGGGAGCTCCCGGCCGCCGCGGTCCACCAGAACCGCCAGCTGAACCCTCCTGGGCCTTCCCAGATCCATAATGCCGTCGAGCGCCGCCCGGATCGTCCGGCCTGTGTAAAGGACGTCGTCCACCAGGACCACATCGAGGTTGTTGATGTCGAAATCGATCTGCGTCTCCCGCAGCATCGGCCTGTTGCTCACGGTGGTGAGATCGTCCCGGTACAGGGTGATATCCAGAATGCCCATGGGTATCGGGCGCTTCAGGATCGCCTCCAGCTTGCGGCACAGGCGCTGCGCCAGGTGCACGCCCCGGCGCCGGATGCCGATGATGGCGAAATCGTCGTGCGAACTCAACCGCTCGACGATTTCGGCCGAAATCCTCGACAGCGCGAGATCGATTTCCTCCGCCGTCATCAGAAGCTTGCCTTTGCCCTTTTTCATGATGATTATCTTACCGAAAACGGCCCGCCGCCCGACGCGGGGCGATCATACCACAGGGAAAAATGCGTTGCAAACGGCCGGTTCCAACCTATACTGATCCGGATGCTCGACACGGAAGCGAAAATAAAAAGCGTCAGGGATTTGGGGGCGCGGAATTACCTGTTGACTCTGCAGACGCCGGAACAGGCGCGCCTGGCGCGGCCGGGCCAGTTCGTCATGCTGAAGTGCGCCGACAGCCTCCGGGAACTCCCCCTTCTTCGACGCCCTTTCAGCATTTTTAACATCGACAGGCAGGCGCGCACCGGCAGACCTTCGGGTCTGGAGCTTCTGGTCAAGGATGTCGGGACCGGAACGCGGAAGCTCGTTCAGTACCGTCCGGGAGAGCGGATCCGCTGCCTGGGCCCCCTGGGCCGCGGCTTTCAGATCTCCCCCGGGCTGCGGAACCGCGCGCCGGCCGCGTGCCTTGTCGCCGGGGGCATCGGCATCGCGCCGATGTTCATGCTGGCGCAGGGCCTCAAGGCGCAGAACATCAGGCCCGTTCTCTTTTACGGCGGCGCGACCGCCGCCGATCTGGTGCTCCGCGACCGTTTCGAACGCCTGGAAATCGACATCGTCTGCACGACGGAAGACGGCTCCCTTGGTGAACGCGGGATCGTCACACAGCCGCTTGAGCGGTTTCTGAAAACGCAATCCCGCAAAGACATACGGCTCTATGCCTGCGGGCCCTGGAGAATGATGAAGACCGTCCACGAGCAAGCCGTGCAAAACGATCTCCCGTGCGAAGTCAGCCTCGAGGCGCGCATGGGATGTGCGCTCGGCGCCTGCCTGGGATGCGTCATCCGCACCAAGGATCAACTCGGTGAAGAGCAGTATATAAGGGTTTGCCAGGAAGGGCCCGTGATGGACAGCAGGCTTGTGGATTGGGACACCGTGCCGATTTAGGCTCTGCCGGCTATATCACAGGATTATGGGCAGACGGCTCTCCAGAGGCTGTCTCATAATCAGGAAATTCATATGGTCGCTCCAATAGAGCGGGCAACTTACAGTCACAAAAGAAGAGAGAACGCCGGTTTTGAGACAGCTTCGGGAGAGCCGGGCCCACAAGTGAATTGGGAGGACGGCCTGCACACGGAAGCGCTCGTCTTGATTCGCCTGCGGTCTCAGGCCGCATCGGGGAAGCCATGAAAAGCGGGACGGCTGGGGGAAAAATGCTCAAGGGGCCGCGCTTGGCGGTGGATATCGCCGGGGTGCGCTTCAAGAACCCGGTCATCACGGCGAGCGGCACTTTCGGCTACGGCCTGGAGTTCGCCGACCTGATGGACCTCAGCTCGATCGGCGGCATCGTGGTCAAAGGCCTGTCGATGAAGCCCATCAAGGGGAATCCCCCTCCCCGGATCTGGGAAACGGCCTCGGGCATGCTGAACGCCATCGGCTGGCAGAATATCGGCGCCGTGGAATTCGTGACCAGGAAACTGCCGCGGCTCAGGAACTACGACACCAACATCATCGTCAACATCGTGGGCTTCGAACTCGACGATTACCTTGAAGTGGCCCGATTCCTCAACGACTGCCCCGGCATCAAGGCCCTGGAACTTAATATCTCCTGCCCCAACGTTAAAAAGGGAGGATTCCACTACAATAAAGACCCCAGGGACACATACACGATCACGACCGAGACCAAAAAGGCGTCGCCGAGACTTCCCCTATGGGTCAAGCTTTCGCCCAACGTCACCGACATCCGTGAATTCGCGAGGGCCTGCGAGGACGCCGGCGCGGACGCTCTTTCGGTCGTGAACACACTTGTGGGCATGGCCATCGACGTTGAAAAGCGCCGACCCAGGCTGCGGTTCCTGACCGGCGGCCTGTCCGGGCCGGCGATCAAGCCTGTCGCGCTGAGGATGGTCTGGGAAACCTGCCAGGCGGTCAGGATTCCCGTGATCGGGGTCGGGGGCATCACCAATACGGAAGACGCTCTGGAGTTTCTCATCGCCGGAGCCCGCGCCGTGCAGGTCGGAACCGCCAATTTCTATCAGCCGGACGCGTCCCAGCAGATCGCCCTGGGGCTCGGCGAATACTGCCGGACTCACCATGTCGAGGATATCAACGAAATTATAGGGAGCCTTCGCGCCTATGAATGAAGCGCGCCTCAGACTCATTGCGGCCCTGGACGTCGCCGACCGGCCCGCGGCCCTCGCGGCGGTCGCGAGGCTCTCCGGCCGCGTCGGTTTTTTCAAGATCGGCCTTGAGCTCTTCACCCGCGAAGGGCCCCGTCTGGTCGAAGAAATAAGGGACCGCGGGGAAAGGATATTCCTCGATCTGAAACTCCACGACATCCCCAACACCGTCCGCGGGGCCGTACGCTCGGCCTGCCGCCTCGGCGTCCACATGCTCACGGTTCACGCGGCGGGAGGCTCCAATATGCTTTCGGCGGCGTGCGAGGAGGCCCGGTCCTCCGATTCGCCGCCTCTCCTCCTGGCGGTAACCGCTCTTACCAGCCTTTCGCCGGAAGACGTTTCAAGGCTCGGGGTAACCTTATCCGTCGATCAATGGGTGGAACAACTAGCCGCTCTCGCTTACTCCTCCGGCGTCCGCGGAATCGTGGCTTCAGCGCGAGAGCTGCCGGAGCTCCGCCGCAAGTTCGGAGGCGCCTTCCAAATCGTCGTCCCAGGCATCCGCCCTGCCGGGTCCGGGAGCCAGGACCAGAGCCGTACTGCAACGCCCGCGGAAGCCATACGCTCCGGAGCCGATTATATCGTCGTCGGGCGGCCGATTCTCCAGGCTCCCGATCCCGCCGCGGCTGCGGACGCCATCGTCGATGAAATCCGACAATCCAGTGCCGCAGAAGCATAGCCTCTGAGATCGTTGCAACAGCATGAGAATCCGCGAAATGCGGGGCGCAACATGGCCGTGGCCGGATCCGGGGGGCATGAGCCGACTGGGGGACGCACGGCTCTGGAGAGGCTGTCTCAAAACTCGCACGCCCGATCATTCGGCAGCCATAAATGACTGATTCTATTAAAGCGATCTTTTTAATTTCCCAGTTATGAGACAGCCTCTGGAGAGCCGTGCTCACGAAAAGAGGGAAGTATGTGCGGACGGGTCTCCAGACCCGTCCGTCTGTCTGAACAATAGAAGGACGCACGAAAAAGGTCGACGCACGGCTCTGGAGAGCCGTGCTCACGAAAATATAAGTAGAAGGGGACGCACGGCTCTGGAGAGCCGTGCTCACACGAAGACTCCAGAATGGATGGCCGCGTTTTCAAGCAAGGATCTCACGCGCCCGGCGGAAGATGTCGTAAAACATCGGACGCGTCAATTTCCCCGTTTGAGTGTTCTGCTGACTCGGGTGAAACGAGGATAGCAGTGTCACGCCGCCGCCCACGTTCCATTCGCCGCCGTGGCGAAACCGGGCCATGGGGCCGATCGGCGAAGGGCCGCTTTCCCGCCGGATCTTTAAAAAAGCCTCGAACGCGATTCGACCGAGAGCGATCACCACGCGCCTTTTCATGGCCAGTTCAAGCTCCCGGCGGAGGTATTCCAAGCAGTTTGCGGTTTCAACGGGGAGCGGTTTGTTTCCCGGCGGGGCGCATCGCAGCACCGCCGTGATCAGGCAGTCGTTCACCTCGAGACCGTCCGTCCTGTGAATGGATTCGGGCCGATTGGCGAAACCGAAACGGTACAGCGCGTCAAAGAGCCAGTCCCCGCTGCGGTCGCCGGTAAAGATGCGTCCCGTGCGGTTCCCCCCATGCGCCGCCGGGGCCAGCCCGATGACGACGAGCGAAGCGTCCGGCGCGCCGAAGGCCGGGACAGGACGTCCCCAGTATTTCTGCGCACGGAATCGACGCACTTTTTCGCGAGCGACCCGCTCCCGCCATTGAACGAGCCGCGGACATCGCCTGCAGCGCACAATGCGCCTCTGCAGCCTCTGAAATTCCTCCGTCGGACCCACGAGTGAAGGGTACCACAGATCGCCCTCCGGGTCGGCGGCCCGAAAATCCCCCGAGCGGCACATCAATGTCGATTTGCGCGTGCCGTTCTTATAGTATGAAAGGCGCCATGGATAACGACTCCGACCTTACCATCGCGGTCCTGGCGCCCCTGATCCGGCGGCGCAGGCTCTCCCCCGTCGAACTGACCAAGTATCTTCTGGGCCGCATCGAGCGCCTGCAGCCGGAAATCAACGCCTACATCACCGTTTGCGCGGAGGCGGCTATCGCCCAGGCCCGGCGCGCCGAAAGGGAGATCGCGAAGGGAGGCTACAGGAGCGCGCTGCACGGCATTCCGGTCAGCCTCAAGGATCTTTTCCTCACCCGCGGCGTCCGCACTACGGCCGGATCCAGGATCCTGAAACGGTTTGTGCCGAAAGAGAACGCGTGGGTCGTCGACCGCCTGCTGGAACATGGATGCGTCCTGCTCGGCAAGACTAATATGCACGAGTTCGCCTATGGAGCGACGAACGTCAATCCTCACTACGGCCCGGTCCGCAATCCGTGGGATCGAACACGCGTTTCGGGCGGCTCGAGCGGCGGGAGCGCGGCTTCCGTCGTTTCCGCCCAGGCGATAGCGTCGCTCGGCACCGACACGGGTGGATCCATACGCATCCCCGCCGCGGCGTGCGGCTGCGTCGGCCTCAAGCCGACTTACGGCCTCGTGCCGATGGCCGGCGTCATTCCGCTTTCCGCTAGCCTCGACAACGCCGGCCCCCTCTGCCGCTCTGTGGCCGACGCCGCTCTGCTGCTCGACGCCTTGACGGCGGGGGGCGCCCGCGCGCCTGGAGGAAACGGGGGCTGCCTCACAAAGCTCCGCCAGGGCGTCCAAGGGCTCCGCATTGGACTGCCGCGGCAGTACTTTTTCGATCGGATACAACCTGATGTGCGGCTCGGGGTGCTGGAGGCCGCGAAGAGATTCCAGGGACTCGGAGCCATGCTCCGCGAGGTGGACCTCAAAGGGATGGAAGCGACCGCGCGGCTTGCCGCCGATATCACCGGCGCGGAAGCCTTCGCGTATCACGAAAGATGGCTCACACGGCGGCCCGGGGACTATGGGCCGGATGTACGGTCCCGCCTGCGGCAAAGCGCAAGCCTGCCGGCCGGCACTTACATCCGCGCCCTGTGCGAGAAAGCCGCGTATGCCGAGCGCCTGGAAAAAATCTTCGAAAAGGTCGATCTTCTTCTCGCGCCCGCTCTGCCTGTCACCGCTCCGGTCATCGGTCAAAAACGGGTGCGCCTGGGGCCCGGCGAGCAGGACGTGCGCGACGCCCTGCTGAGCCTGACCCGGCCGGCGAACCTGGCCGGACTGCCGGCCCTGTCTTTGCCCTGCGGATTTGCGGCGGATGGGCTTCCGATAGGCCTTCAGCTGATAGGCCGCCGCCACGATGAAGCCACAATCCTTCGGGCCGCTTACGCCTATGAGCAGTCCACGCCCTGGCACCGACTGTTTCCAGAGGTCGGCGCCCCCGGAAGCTCGGGACGGCAGGTATAGGATGCAGGATGCGCGATGCGGAGCATGGGATGGTGCGTCTTGTACCCGGATCCCGCACCCTGCGTCGTGAATGACGGGAAATCGCGGCGCGGCCTATGGAGAATCTGATGGAACCGAGCCCTGCAGCGGACCCCATGGTCAGCGTCATCGTGGTGAACTGGAACGGAGCGAGGTTTCTCGAGGACTGTCTCCGCTCGCTGGAGAGGCAGTCCTGGAGGAACAGGGAGTTCATCATCGTGGACAACGGCTCGACGGACGGCAGCGCCGGCGAGATACGCCGGTGGACGCAGCGGGTCCCGAACGCCGCGGCGATTTTCCTCGAGCGCAACACGGGGTTCTGCAGGGCCAACAATCTCGCGTTCGCCAGGTCCAGGGGGGAATGGATCGCTTTGCTGAACAACGACGCGGTCGCCGAGCCGAACTGGATCGAGGAACTGGTCCGGCGCGGAGACACAGGGCGCGGCATCGGGATGCTGGCGTCCAAGATTCTGTTCACCGAACCCGAAGGCGTGATCGATAAAGCGGGCCACCTCATTTACTGGGACGGGCAGAACCGGGGCCGGGGCACGATGGAGACGGACGTCGGCCAGTACGAACGGGAAACGGAGACGCTCTGGCCGGACGCCTGCGCCGCAATGTACCACCGGCAGGTGTTTGTCGAAACCGGCGGCTTCGACGAATCCTTTTTCGCCTACGGCGACGACGCGGATCTCGGAATGCGGGCCAGGCTGCTGGGCTGGAAAGCGTGGTACGTCCCCACGGCCGTCGTTTACCACCGCCACTCGGCGACCGCCGGCGCCTATTCGCCCAGGAAAATCATGCTGGTCGAGCGGAACAGACTGCTTCTGGCCATGAAGAGCTTCCCTCTGCCGCTTCTGCTTGCCAATCCCTACTGGTCATTGCGCCGATACGCCTCCCACGCCGGCGCCGCTCTGAGACGACAGGGCGCCGCCGGCCGGTTCGTTTCCACCCAGGGCTGGTTTCGCCTGCCCTTCGTCCTTCTATGGGCTTACGCGGGCGCCGTCCGACTCCTGCCGTCCGCGATGAGAAACAGGCGGAGAATTCAGGCGACAAAAAAGCTCTCGGACGGGGAAGTCATGGCTCTTCTGCGCCGGTTCCAGATCGACCTCCGGCAACTGACTCTGAGGGATTAGGAAAAGAACGAAGCCTCTGACGCCGCGAACTGCCCGGCGCCGCAGGAGCGCAACGACCGCTGCGGACTGCCCTTGCGCCCCTGCGGTATGATAGTCTTTACCCGATCAGGATGAAGACCGATGAAAATAGCTTTGGCTCAAATCAACACCATTGTCGGAGACATCGGCGGCAACCGCGACCGCGTTCTTCAGGCGATGGACCGGGCGAGACCGCTTGGGGCAAAGCTGCTGGTATTCCCGGAGCTCTGCCTGACCGGCTATCCGCCGCGCGATCTGTTGGGACTGCACGGCTTTGTGGAGTCGAACCTGCAGGCTTTGAAAGACATCGCCGCTCGCGTCGGCGACATGGGGGTCATCGTCGGTTTTGTGGACCGCAACGCCGACAGGGAAGGCAGAGACTTCCGCAACGCAGCGGCCTTCCTCCTCGAGGGAAAAGTCCAGGCGGTCGTTTACAAAACCCTGCTGCCGAGCTACGACGTTTTCGACGAGGACCGCTATTTCGAAAAGGCGGACGACGTCCCGGTGGTGCGCTTCGGGGGGCGCTCGCTGGGCATCTCGATCTGCGAGGACGCGTGGAACTCGGAGGATTTCTGGCCAAAGCCGCTCTACCACACGGACCCGATCCGAAACCTGGTGCAGAAGGGGGCCGATCTTCTCATCAATATCTCCGCGTCCCCTTATGAAATCGATAAGCCGAGGCTCCGATTCCGGATGCTGCGGGAGCACGTGCGGAAATACCGCCGTCCCATGGCCTACGTCAATCTCGTCGGAGGCAACGACGAGCTCCTTTTCGACGGCAACAGCCTTCTCCTGGGAGCCGATGGAAACGTCATCGCCCAGGGACAGGCTTTTCGCGAAGATCTTGTCGTCGCGGATTCGGAAGCGGGGCAAGACCGCGCCTATCACGAAGGGGACAGGATGGAAAACCTGTTTCAGGCTTTGGTGATGGGGACACGGGACTACGCGCACAAGTGCGGCTTCAAGTCCGCGGTCCTGGGAATCAGCGGAGGGATTGATTCGGCCGTCGTCGCCTGCATCGCGGCCGAGGCGCTCGGCGCGTCCAATGTACTGGGAATCTCCATGCCGTCGGCCTATTCCGCGCCCGAAAGCTATGAGGACGCGCGATCGCTCGCGGCCAACCTCGGCATAGCGTTCGACGCGATCCCGATCCAGCCCATTTTTCAGGCCTTTCGCGACTCCCTCGCCGCGGCCTTCGCCGGCCTGCCCGAAAATGAGACTGAGGAAAATCTCCAGGCCAGGATTCGAGGCGCTCTTTTAATGGCGCTTTCCAACAAGTTCGGCCATCTCGTTCTCAGCACCGGCAACAAGTCGGAATTGGGCGTGGGTTACTGCACGCTGTACGGGGATATGGTCGGAGGCCTGGCCGTCATCTCCGACGTACCCAAGACCATGATTTACGAGCTTGCCGCCTTTCTTAACAGGGAGAGGGAGATCATTCCGCAAAACACCATCCGCCGGGCGCCCTCCGCGGAATTGCGCCCGAACCAGAAGGATCAGGACACGCTCCCCGAGTATGATATCCTGGACGCGATCCTGAGACTGCGCGTCGAGGAACAACGGGGCGTCCGGGATATTGTGGAAATGGGATACGACCCGGCGACCGTGGAGAAGGTCGTCCGCATGATACACGCGAATGAGTACAAGAGGCGGCAGGCGGCGCCGGGGCTGAAAGTCACGACCCGCGCTTTCGGCAGCGGCCGCCGCATGCCCATCGCGATGAGGATCAGCGGTTAGAAGTTAGCGGTTAGCGGCTAGCGGCTAGCAGTTAGCGGTTAGAATGTAACCCGTAGCTTCGATCATCGACCGGAAGCAACGTATAAACTGCTATGCGCAGACACCATGCGTCCTATTTACCTAAGGCCATCGATTATCCTATCAGAGGCATGCTAAACGCTGACCGCTGAGGCATGGATTATGCAGACAAGAGCATTACTGACGGACCTTTACGAGCTGACCATGGCCGCGGGCTATCTGGAGCTGGGGAAAGCCGAGGACACCGCGACCTTCGACCTGTTTTTTCGGCGCAATCCCTTCCGAGGCGGTTACGCCGTCGCCGCGGGACTGGAGGATGCCGTCCGCGCGGTCCTGGACGCGCGATTCACGGGGGAGGATCTTTATTACCTGCGTTCCCTCAGAACACCGAAAGGAACCCCCGCATTCCCGGAAAGATTCCTGGAATACCTGTCTTCCTATCGCTTTCAAGGGAACATCCGCGCCGTCCCTGAGGGCACCGTCGTTTTCCCCAATGAACCTCTGCTACAGGTCCGCGGGCGCCTTATCGAATGCCAGATCGTCGAAACGGTGCTCCTGTGCCACATTAATTTCCAGACGCTTATCGCCACCAAAGCCGCCCGCGTCTGGGAAGCTTCCAACCACGGCACCATTGTGGATTTCGGATTGAGGCGGGCTCAGGGGCCGGATGGAGCTCTCAGCGCCTGCCGGGCGGCCTTTATCGGCGGTTCGGACGCGACTTCAAACGTGCTTGGCGCCGCGCTCTTCGGCATTCCGGCGAAGGGGACGCACGCGCACAGCTGGATTCAATCCTTTGATTCCGAGCTGGAGGCCTTCCGATCCTACGCCCGTTCCTTCCCGGACGAGTGCATTCTCCTGGTGGACACCTACGACACCCTGAAAAGCGGCATCCCGAACGCCATCCGGGTCGGCAAGGAACTGCAGCAGCAGGGGCACCGTCTGGCCGGCATAAGGATCGACAGCGGAGACCTCGCCTTCCTGAGCCAGGAGGCCCGCCGGATGCTGGATGCCGAAGGACTGCCCTATGTCCGCATCGTGGCCTCCAATGAGCTCGATGAATACGTCATCGCCGATATTCTGGCCCAGGGAGGGAAAGTCGACATATGGGGAGTCGGCACGCACATGATCACAGGGTCGGGCGACGGGGGAAGCGCCCTGGGCGGCATATATAAAATGGTGGAACATAACGGGCGGCCCAAAATCAAGTTGAGCGCCAATCCTGAAAAAACGACCAACCCGGGAGTGAAGAGAATCATCCGTTTTTACGGCGACGACGGCCTCATGGAGGCGGACGCCCTGGCCGACGATTCCGAGGACTGGACGGCCCGCGAAATCCTCATCGTCGACCCCAACAATCCGCTGCGCCGCAAAAAGCTGGCGTCCGCGAACCGCGCCGAATTGTTGAAGCAGATCGTGGAATCCGGCAGAGTGGTCTATCCCTTCCCCTCCCTTGAACAGATACGGGAGCATCGCAAGGAAGAGCTGTCGCGCCTGCATGAGACATACAAACGCTTCCACAACCCTCATGAATACAAGGTGGGCCTCACCTGCGCCCTGTGGAGGCAGAAGGAAGAGATGCTCCATCGGGAGATGGTGTGACCGGATTTAAGATTCGTCCTTTGACATATGGGAGCAGGAATCCACCGGCAGAGTCGGCCCCTTAAAAATGGCGGACCGCAACGCAGACAGCACCGTCGTTTCCCTTCAGCTTTCTGAGCCGCAGAATCTCGAAGTTCAGAACGGACTTCTGCGGTTCGAAATTCGACATTCCGCATTCGATGTTTATACAGATCGCCCTAAGCGGCTGCGCAGCGACCGTTGACAAGGGAAAAAAGGCCGCGGATTACGGTCTTGGGATCTATTTTCAGAGAATGGCCTGAAGGGGCACCTCCGCATGAGAGCGGCGCTTCTTCGGTGCTGAATCCTTCATTCCCGGGCCGATTGTTGCGCCTTGCCGGTCATGGGGACAAAGCGGACGGGTATGGTTCTGCGGCTCACGATGCCGGACTTCTTTTTTTCAAACAATACGAGATCCTGATCCACCGCGCCCAAGGGAATGATCATGCGACCGCCTTCCTTAAGCTGGTCGAGCAGGGGTTGGGGCACGGTTTCTGGCGCCGCCGTCACGATAATGCAGTCGAACGGCGCTTCCTCCGGCCATCCCATATAGCCGTCGCCGACGCGAAAATGAACATTGCGGTACCCCAGCCTGTCCAGGACGGCGCCGGCATACTCCTTGAGCTCCGGCAGGATTTCGACGGTATAAACCTCGGGAACGATTTCAGCCAGGACGGCGGCCTGGTAGCCGGAGCCTGTTCCGATCTCCAGAACACGCTCCGTTCCGTTCAAGCCGAGAGCCTGGGTCATATACGCAACGATGTAGGGCTGCGAGATGGTCTGCCCCATCTTCAGCGGCAGCGCGCTGTCGTTATAGGACGACGCCCGGTATTCGGCGGGAACGAATTCATGGCGCGGCACCTTGAGCATGGCCGCAAGCACGCGCGGATCCCGGATATCGCGATCCTGCAGCTGTTCCCGGACCATGCGCTCCCGAAGCCTCGTCCACTCGACGGCATCGGGCGCGGGCGGTTCTCTCTGGATCACCGAAAACCGATTCGTGGGGCATCCTCCCAGGCACGCGGAGAAAAAGCAACAGAGCAGGAAAACGGCTGATAACACCCCATCCCTTCGACGCATTTCCCGTCTGAGCCTCAATTGAGTCTACCGCTTCAGCCCGTCCGATTTCAACAGGCGGGAGGCGATAGGGCGGCCTTCGATCCGCCGCGGGGGAAAATCCGGGCTTTCCCGGAGGGGATTCCGCCGTGGAAAATGGTACACTTGATCCCAGGAGGGCGGCGAACCCATGATCCTCGCGCTCGACATATGGCTCCTTCCGGCCATTGCCGCGGGCTCTTCCTCGTATCTGGTGTGCCTCATATGGGAACGCGTCAAGAGCCGAACCGCGCCCGACAGCCTGCTGGAGAGTTTCCTTGCCGTCCTGAGCTTCCTCATGGGCGCCGTCTGCGCGGCCTACCGCCACAGGTTTTACGCCTCCAGCCTGGAGAACAACGTGATCGTCATGTTCGCGGTCGGAGCCAGCACGACCTTTTTCTGGCTCCTGTTGCGCCGACACCTGCCCGGGCTCGGGGAGCGCGGGAAAATCTGATTCGGGAAAGACGATACAGGGTGGCGCGCGGGCCGTTGACGCCTCAGGCGGTCCCCTCACCCGTGTTGATCCAACCGAGCGCTTCTCCGCCTGGCCGCAACGTCCCGCGCACAATGGAAGCGGCGAAATCCGCCGTCCTGGTTCCGCCGCCGCATTTGCCGCATTTTCATGTTTCATATCGGCGGCGCCTTCCGGATGATTAGGCGCTTTTTGCCGGAAAAGCGCGCCCGCCGCGGCAGGATCCCCGCGGCCCGAATCGCTTCTTGACTTGCGTCGCCCGCGGTCTTTAGAATGCCTTGGCGCGATGGTTGCGCCCACGAGAAAGGATGGCGTCATGCCGAGCGATCGTTATAGGATATTGGAATTAGCACTTGAATCCCTCGAGGCCAAGAAAAAGCGGATCGACCAGGAGATCACCGAACTGAAGCGCGAGCTCCAGCGGAAGCCCGCCCCCAAGGCTTCCGCGGGCGCCGCCGCAGGCAAGCCGGCCGCCGCGCCCGCCAAGAAGAAGCCGCACTTCTCCAAGGAGGAGAGACTGCGGAGGTCCCAGAGGATGAAGGCCCGCTGGGAGAACTGGCGCAAGAAGAAGGCGAAAACCTAATAGGGACCGGCGCGACGCAGCGGCTCGAAGAAAAGGCCGTCCCGCCGGGCTGCAAGGATGTCGCGCCCGATGGATACCGAGCCGCCGCCGATGGGAGGTATTGCACCGATGACGCGCCGATGGATCGCCGCAGCGACGGCCGTCCTGCTGGTTTCGGCGGCGGCCCTGCTCCTGATTCACCGGCACACGTCCCGATTCGATGCCCTGATCCGCGAGGCCTCCACCCGCCACGGCGTGGACTTTTATCTGGTGAAAGCACTGATCTTCGAGGAGAGCTGGTTCCGGTCGGGAGTTCAGGGCCCGGCGGGGGAACAGGGATTGATGCAGATCACCGCGGCCGCAGCGGCCGATTACGCCGCCCACCGCGGGAGCCTCCCCTTTCGAGCGCCGAGCCTTCTGGAGCCGGAACTGAACGTGGAGATCGGCTGCTGGTACCTCCACCAGTCGCTCGACCGTTACCGGAACTCGCCAGAGCCGACGCTTTTCGCGCTCCTACGCTATAACGCCGGGGAATCGCGGGCCGACGCATGGCTCCGTAAGGCGTTATCCCAGCCTCCCCCTCAGAATGTTTCCCGGGAACTCTATTACCTTTCGCTCGTGGATTTCCCGAGGACGCAGGCCTATGCCCGGCGAATCCTGAGGCGTGCACGGACCCGCAACTATTGGTACTGAGCCTTCGCCCTCCCTGGAAAGTCCGCAGTCGAAGGCCCGACTCCAGGCAGCGGACACAGAAATCCGGAACAATACCGAATTCCGCGAGCAGGCCCCCGTTGGATTTCATGAGGAAAAGAGGTTCCCGCGCGCGCAGCGTGCGGTTCGAGAGGATGTCTCGGCGAATGCGTCGACAGCGGATTGACAACAGTTATGCTCAGCTTTAGTATAAGGATTGGGCCCGGATTTCGGGTCTGTTTTTTAACACCTGGATATGCTCATGATGAGCATAAAGAGGCCGGCTTTGGAGCATCCGGATCGCGCGGATGGGGGAAAGCCCCCCGGAACGGAAGCGGCGGCCCTCCGTCAGGCGGAGGCGATGGGCGTACGCCTGCGCCGCGTCCTGCAGGAAAGCGAGTGGCGGCTCCATGCCCCGTACGTGGCCGAGATCCTGAAGCTCAAGGCGGAACGCAGGGCCGTCATCCTGGCCCACAATTATCAAACGCCGGAGATTTTTCACGCGGTTGCCGACCTTACCGGGGATTCGCTCGCCCTGGCGCGCATGGCGGCCGACACCGACGCGGACGTCATCGTGATGTGCGGCGTCCACTTCATGGCGGAAACCGCCAAGCTCCTGAACCCTTTCAAAACGGTCCTGATCCCGGACCCGGAAGCCGGGTGTTCTCTCGCGTCCTCGATCACGGCGGAAGACGTCCGTCTCCTGCGCCGCCGTTTCCCCGGCGTGCCGGTCGTGACCTATATCAACACCAGCGCCGCCGTGAAAGCCGAATCCGACATCTGCTGCACGTCCGGCAACGCCGTGGAGATTGTGGCATCCCTCGGCGCCGACCGCGTCCTCTTTCTGCCCGACGAGTATTTGGGACGCTACGTGGCGAGCCGCACCAGGGTGGATGTCCTTCTATGGAAGGGTCATTGTGAAGTCCACGAGAAGTTCACGGCGGACGAGCTCAAGGCCTGTCGTCAAAAGCACCCGGGCGTCATCCTGCTTGCCCACCCCGAATGCCCTCCCGACGTGCTGGCGGAGGTCGATTTCGTGGGATCCACCGCGGCGATGGTCCCGGAAATCGAGCGCCGCAAAGCCGCGCGGGTGTTGATGGTCACCGAGTGCTCCATGAGTGATAATGTCGCGGTCGATTTCCCCGATATCGAATTCGTCCGGCCTCCCCACGAATGTCCGCACATGAAACGGATCACCCTGCCCAAAATCCTCCACTCCTTGCAATCGATGCAGTACGTCGTGGACGTGGATCCCGGGGTGGCCGAACGTGCGCGGCTGGCCGTGCGGCGCATGCTGGACCCGGCGCCGCTGTCCCTGCATTCCTATGCCCGATAACCGTCGATCCCCCGAGCGGATCCTTCCGCTGAACCTGTTGCTGTATGACGCCTCCGTCCGCCGCGCCCTGCTTGAAGATCTGGGCCGCGCCGGCGACATAACCACCGACGCCGTCGTCTCCCCCGACGACAAGGCCACCGCCATGATTGTCGCGCGGGCCCCGGGCCGTATCGCCGGCATGGACGTGGCCCTTCATGCCTTCCGTTGCCTCGATCGGCAGTTGAATCTCGAGACCCGTGTTCCGGACGGCGGCGACGCGGAAGCCGGCGCTGTTCTGGCGGTTGTTCAGGGGGCGGCCCGTCCCATACTGTCCGCCGAAAGGACCGCGTTGAATTTCCTGATGCGCCTCTCGGGCATCGCCACCGTCACGCGCGATATCGTTGCGCTGATTTCCCCGCATCCGGCGCGGCTCGTCTGCACCCGAAAGACCACGCCGGGGCTCCGGGCTCTCGAGAAATACGCCGTCCGTGCCGGCGGCGGGGCCAATCACCGCTTCGGGCTCGACGACGCCGTTCTCATCAAGGACAACCATATCCTGGTCGCAGGAGGCGTGGCGGAAGCCATACGAAGAGTCCGCAAATGGGCGGGGCACATGCTTAAAATCGAGGTGGAGGTGGACACGCTGGAACAGCTGGACGAGGCCCTGAGAGAGGGGGTCGACGCGGTGCTTCTCGACAATATGCCGCTGGATATGCTTGCCGAGGCCGTCCGCCGGACCAAAGGAAGGGCGCTCACCGAAGCCTCCGGAGGAGTGACCCCACAAACGGTCGGAGCTATCGCCGCGACGGGAGTGGACCTGATATCCGCAGGCTGGATCACGCACAGCGCCCCCGCTTTGGATATCGCCCTGGACCTGGCGCTCAAAATCTGAGCCGCCCCGACATTACTCTAAATTGCTTTCCATCCTTGGTCCGGTCGGCGACGGGAGGCGAAAAACGCCTTCAGCAGGGAGGCGCACTCCTCTTCCAGCACCCCGCCGGTGACGCGGATCCTGTGATTCAGAGAGTCCGCGTCGGCCAATTGAAAACAACTCCGGACAGCGCCGCCCTTGGGGTCCGGGGCCCCATAGATCAGCTCCTCCACGCGGGCATGGATCATGGCGCCCACGCACATGACGCACGGTTCGACCGTCACGATCAGCGTCGAGCCCGGCAGCCTGTAATTCGAGAGATCGCGGGATGCCTGGCGCAAAGCGACAACCTCGGCATGAGCCGTCGGGTCATGGAGACGGATGCAGCTGTTGCGGCCGCGGCTGATGATTTTGTCGTTCAAAAGGAGCACGGCGCCGACCGGCACTTCCCCTTCCTCTTCCGCCTTGCGGGCCTCAAGCAGGGCCTCCCGCATCCAACATTCCGCCGTTTCAAGATTCATGCATCACCCCAAAAACTCCATCGGCCAAAGATTTCCAGGAAATCACGGAGAAATACAACCTGTTTTTGCGGCATTGGAACGCTTCAGGCTTTCGCCTCGACGGCCGCTTTATGCAACAATAGGGTGCCCGGCTGCGTCGGCGGCCGCCGGCTGGTGAAGGGATGATGCGCTTCCTATGAGATTTTCAAAGCCGGTTCTTGCCGTCCTGAAACTCCTTCTCACCCTGCTGTTACTCTTTCTCGTCTTGCGGTCCGTCGATGTCTCAAAGATCCTGCGGGATCTCCGCGCCCTGAACGGCCCGGCCCTGGTTCTTCTTCCCATCGCCTACTGGGTCGGACAACTGCTGTGTTCCGCGCGATGGCGCCTCTTCGCCGCGTCGCTCGGCATGCGCAACGGCTATTTCAGTTTCGTCCGGACCTACTTCGCCGGCATGTTTTTCAACATAGGGCTCCCGTCGCTTATTGGAGGGGACGTCGTCAAGGCCTATGCCGTCAGCCGGAAAAACGGCAGGCCCCTGCGGGACGGACTGGCGTCCGTCTTTCAGGACAGGCTGGCGGGCCTTGCGGCGCTGCTTCTTTTCGGCACCGCGGCCGCGGCGGCACACCCTCTCCGATGGAGGGGGTGTCCGCTATGGATCGCATATGCCGCCTGCTGGACGGCGATGGCCCTGGCCCTGGGCATTATTCTTAGGGGCGAAAACCTCTACCCCGGGCTCCTCAAAAGGAACAAAAACGATCTTGTCCGGAAAACTGTGCAGACCGTCGCCGATTTTCACAACGCGCTGGCTGCGCGCCGCCTCAATAGCGGCGCGCTTTTCCCTGTCTCCCTATACTCGCTCTTCAGCTCCGCCCTTGTGATATGGGTCTTTCATAAGGTAACCGCGGCCGCCGGGCACACCGTGGGCATTGTTCCCTTTGCCGCCCTGTTTCCCCTTATCACCATCGTCACCATGCTCCCCATCACGCTCGGGGGACTGGGGATCCGGGAGTGGTGCTATGTGGAAGCCCTGTCCCTCGCAGGAATCGCTCCGGGGCCGGCGCTGGTCATTTCTTTGGCCTCATCGGCCCTGCTGCTGCTATGCAACCTGGCGGGCCTGCTTTTCCTCCCCGCAATCCCGATCGGTTTGCGGCCCCGCCCCGATGATCTTTCCAGAGAAGTCCCGGAAGGATAAAAATACCGGAGATCGCGGGGTTTGCGGTATCATTAACTGTTGGGCCGTAAACTGCCATGCTTTTCGCGGGAGGCGGATACTTGTCAAGACAGATGCAGCGCACGGCTCTCCAGAGCCGTGCGTCTGGCCGGCCCACGGACGATATGCTAAAAGAGACGGACGGGCCTGGAGACCCGTCCGCACATGAATTTTTCGTGAGCACGGCTCT
>CAYZTZ010000034.1:0-5638 GCA_964481255.1 uncultured Acidobacteriota bacterium
CTGCAACACCTATTCCAAGTTCTACCTCGCGGCGCTGGGGCAGATGCATTATGACGGGGTTCCTGCGATCCCTCCGGAAATGGTCCTCCTGCCAAAATGGTTCTATTTCCACCTGGACAAGGTCTCCGCGTGGTCCCGCACGATGATCATGCCGCTGGCCGTGATCTCGAGTTACCGGCCCGTCCGCCAGCTGCCCGAACCGCGAGGCATCATGGAGTTGTATGTCAATCACGATTACCTGCACCGGCCTTTCGTCGAGTTCGACAAGCAGCTCTTGAGCTGGAGAAACCTTTTCCTGGCCGTCGACAAGGGGCTCAAACTCTGGGAAAAATCCAACCTGAAGCCCCTGCGGCGCAGCGCCCTGCAGCGCATCGAGGAGTGGATCCTCAAACGCTCCGACGGCCGGCGCTCCGACGGCCTGGGAGCCATCTTCCCGCCCATGGTCTACATCATCCTGGCCCTGCGTTGCCTGGGATATTCCATGGATGACCCGCACGTGCGCGAAGCCACCCGGCAGCTCGACAGGCTCATGATCGAGGAGGGCGACAGCATCCGCATTCAGCCCTGCTTTTCCCCGATCTGGGACACGGGGATCGCGACCTACGCGCTTTGCGAGGCGGGATTCAATCAGGAAAACGATTTCATGCGGCGGGCCGTCCATTGGCTGGCCGGCAAGGAGTGCCGCGATTTCGGAGACTGGAAGGCCAACATGCGCCGGCCGGTCGAACCCTCCGGCTGGTATTTCGAATTCAACAATTCCTATTACCCGGATGTCGACGACACCGCCATGGTCACGATGGCCATGCTACGCTCCGGTTGCGAGGAGGGCAAGCAGCCCGTCGACCGCGGCATACGATGGATTCTGGCCATGCAGAACGAGGACGGGGGCTGGGCCGCCTTCGACCGCACGATCAACCGGCCGATTCTGGAATACGTACCTTTTGCGGACCACAACGCGATCCAGGACCCCTCGTGCCCCGACATCACGGGGCGCACCCTGGAATGCCTGGGGCATTACGGGATCCGTCCCTCGCACCCCGCCGTCCGCAAGGCCCTGCGCTTCATCGAATTCGAGCAGGAACCCGAAGGATGCTGGTTCGGACGCTGGGGGGTGAACTATATCTACGGCACGTGGCAGGTCGTCTGCGGGCTTAAAGCGGCGGGGGTCGACATGCGTCTGCCCTGGATCCGCAAGGCGGGCACCTGGCTGCGAAGCGTTCAAAAGGCCGACGGATCCTTCGGCGAATCGCCGGATAGTTACGAGGACCCCTCGCTGAAAGGAAGCGGGCCCTCCACGGCGTCCCAGACGGCCTGGGGCACGATGGCCCTCATGGCCATCTACGGGCCCCGCGACGCGGACGTCCTAAAGGGAATACGCTATCTTATCGACACCCAGCCGGAGTCGGGAACCTGGGAGGAACCCTGGTTCACGGGAACGGGATTCCCCAGAGTCTTTTACCTGCGCTACCACCTTTACCGTCTGTATTTCCCGATCATGTGCCTGGGACGCTGGTTGAACCTGATGCGCCGATAGAGGCCATGCGTTTCGCGCGATCCGCGGCGCCTCCGAGCGCGGGGCTGCATCGGCACCGGAGGCGTGGACGTCCAACTCCGCGCTTGTCGCGTCCTTTGGGTTATGCGAAAATGCGGCTCCGCCGAATTCCGGGATTGCCGACCGGAATGGAGGCGGGCATGCTGCGGGGCGCCGGGGCCGTCGTCGGGACGAACGGCCCAAAATGCGCCGGGCCGGCACGGAGAGCTCCCGGCCGCCGCGTTTTCCCTGATTTCCAGTGAAGTGGAAGGAGCCCCGCAATATTTCGGAAAAAAGCAGGAACTGCATTCCCAAAGCGGACCTTGCGTAGATTCGGGGTAATTCGGGATAGTCCATGATCGTTTGCAAATTCGGCGGCACCTCGGTTCAAGACGCGGAGGCGATGACACGCGTGGCGCAAATCATCGGCGCCCGGCGCGACAGACAGCCCGTCGTCGTCGCGTCCGCGATGGGCAAGACAACCAACCAGTTGCTGGAAGCGGCGCAGACCGCCGCCAAGGGAAAACGGCAGGAGGCTCTGGACCTTCTCTCCAGAATCAGGGACCGGCATCTCAGGGAAGCGCAGAGACTCGGCATCGCCGTCACGGAGGACCGGGTCTATGAAACGATCCAGGCCTACTTCAAGGAGATGCGCGACCTCGCGAAGGGGCTGGCGGCCCTGGGCGAGCTGACGCCCCGCATCACCGACGCCATGGCCAGCTACGGCGAACGGCTTTCCACCTTGATCCTGACGCAGGTTCTGGAAAACCAGGGCCTGCCGGCGGAACTGATGGACGCGCGGCAATGCATTATCACGGACGATAATTTCACGCGGGCCAATCCCCTGTTCGACCTGACGGAGCCCGCCATCCTCGAGCACTTTCAGCCCGTTCTCAAGTCCGGAAGGATTCCGGTCTTCCAGGGGTTCATCGGGCGCACGCGCGGCGGCATCACCACCACGATAGGGCGCGGCGGTTCGGATTACAGCGCCGCCATCGTCGGCGCCGCCCTGGACGCGGACGACATCGAGATCTGGACCGACGTGGACGGGATCATGACCACGGACCCGCGCATGGTGGAGGACGCGCGCCGGATCAAGATCATTTCCTTCGACGAAGCGGCCGAGCTGGCCTATTTCGGGGCCAAGGTCCTTCACCCGGCCACCATCATCCCCGCCATCCGCAAGAAAATTCCGGTCCACGTCCTGAACAGCTACAAGCCGGACCGGGAGGGGACCCTTATAACGGACGAGGCGCCGGCGTGCGACAATCCCGTTAAGGCCATCGCCTGCAAACGCGGCGTCACCGTCGTCAATGTCGCCTCCACCCGAATGCTGATGGCGTACGGGTTCCTCAAGAGAATCTTCGAGATTTTCGATCACTACCAGGTCTCCGTGGACGTGGTTTCCACCTCGGAGGTTTCCGTCTCCCTGACGGTCGACGACACGTCCGCGCTCTGGGACATCGTCACCGAGCTCCAGAAGATCGGCGAGGTGAACGTGGAGGGATCGAAGGCGATCGTCTGCTGCGTCGGCGAAAACCTGCGGAACACGCCGGGGGTCCCGCACCTCGTCTTTAACGCGCTCCAGGACGTGCCCGTCCACATGATTTCCCAGGGGGCTTCCGCCATCAACATTACGTTCGTGATCGATGAGGACCGGCTGCCGGAAGCGGTCCGCGGGCTGCACGAGGCGTTTTTCAGGAAAGTGGATCGCCGCATCTTCGAGTAGCGGTTAACGGCGGCCTTGCGGTTTCAACGGCGTCCAAGGCAAGGAGAACCACCCATGAGAATAGCGCTGCTGGGTTACGGCAAAATGGGCCGGCTGGTGGAAGCCATCGCCCTGCGCGAGGGCATGGAGGTCGGGCCGAAGCTGGACATCCCGGAAAACATGGACGCCCGCGCCATCACGCCCGCGTCCATGGCGGGAGTGGATGTCGCCGTGGAATTCAGCCAGCCGGGCGCCGTGGTCCCCAACATCGAAGCCGCCGCGCGCGCCGGTGTCCATCTGGTTGTCGGGACCACCGGATGGACGGATCAGCGGGGCAAAGTGGAGCGCATCGTCCGCGAATCGGGCATCGGCCTGGTCTACGGCGCCAATTTTTCGCCGGGGATGAACCTTTTCTTTGAGATCGTCGCGCACGCCGCCCGGCTGATCGGCATGATTCCGCAGTATGACGCCTACATTTCCGAGGAGCACCACCGCGCCAAGAAGGACGCTCCTTCGGGGACGGCCTTGAACCTGCTCGACATCATGCGTCCGCATCTGAGCGACCCGAATCTCGGCATCGCCAGCATCCGAGCCGGCTGGATCCCGGGGACTCACGTCGTGGGATTCGACAGCGAGGCGGACACCATCGTCCTGGAACACCGGGCGCGCAGCCGCCAGGGCTTCGCCGAGGGGGCGATCCTCGCCGCGCGATGGATCGCCGACAGGAAGGGGTTTTACGATTTCCGCCAGGTGTTCCGGGACATCGTAGGGATCTGACGGATTCGAAATTCGAATTCGGAAATTCGGCATGGGAAGCACGGGATTGAAGCCGAATCGGTGAGGGCATCCTATGAAAAACCTGGAAGGTCTCAAGGGCTGTGGAACCGCGCTGGTCACTCCGTTTCACTCCGGCGGCGTCGATGAAAAAGCTCTGATGGATCTGGTGGACTGGCAGGTGCGGGAAGGGATTCATTTTCTCGTCCCCTGCGGCACGACGGGAGAAAGCCCCACGCTGACCCGCGAGGAGCATCTCGCCGTCGTCGATCTCACCGTGCGGACGGCGGCGCATCGGGTGCCCGTGATCGCCGGAGCCGGCGGAAACGACACCCGCAAGGTCATCGGGCTCGTCGAGGAACTGAAAAAACTCGGAGTGGACGGCATCCTCTCCGTCTCGCCCTACTATAACAAGCCGACGCAGGAGGGGATCTACCAGCATTACCGCGCGATCGCGCAGTCCACGGACCTGCCCGTCATCATCTACAACGTGCCCGGCAGAACAGGCTCGAACATCCTCCCCGACACCCTGCTTCGGCTCGCCGAAATACCGAATATCGCGGGCGTCAAGGAGGCCAGCGGCGACATCTCGCAAATCGGGGAGATCTGCACGAGGGCGCCCGCCCGTTTCCGGATCCTCTCGGGCGACGATTCCCTGACCCTGCCGCTCATCGCTCTCGGAGGCCACGGCGTCATTTCGGTGGCTTCCAACGAAGCACCCGGCCTGATGGCGCGGCTCGCCGAAGCGTGCCTGGACGGCCGGCGGGAGGAGGCCCGCGCCTTGAACCGCAGGCTCTATCCCCTGATGAAGGCCAACTTCGTCGAACCGAACCCTATCCCCGTCAAGGCCGCCCTCGCCATGATGGGTAAAATCGAGGAGGTCTACAGGCTTCCTCTGGTCCGCATCTCCGAAGGGGCGCGCGCGAAGCTTGCCGCCGCTCTTTCAAGCCTTGGCCTGATTCCGCCGGACAAGAGCAGCCCCGGGTAGCGGGAGAAGCCGATCCGATATCCATCCGCTCCCTTGCACTCGAACTTTTATTAAAGAGGACCGATGGCGCGCCTACATCCTTTCCGGGGATTTCGATACAACCCGAGCAAAGTCGGGGACCTCCGGCGGGTCGTGACTCAGCCTTACGATAAGATGACCCCGTCCCTGCAGGAGGACTACTACCGCCGCTCGCCCTACAACGCCGTGCGCGTCACGCTGAGCATGGAGAAAAGGGAGAATCCCGACACCGACTACGCGCTCGCGGGATCCACGTTCGCGCAATGGCTGCGAGGGGAAATACTGATCCGGGACCCCGAACCGGCCTTCTACGTCTATTGCCAGGAATTTGTCCACGAGGAGACGTCCATCCTGCGCAAAGGGTTTATCGGGCTTCTGGATCTCGAGGATGCCGCGTCGGGCGCCGTCCCGCACGAGTCCACCTTGTCCGCCCCCAAACAGGACCGCCTTCGCCTCATGCGCAGCCTCGAAGCCAATGACGACCTGGTCTACATGCTCTACGACGACAGGGAAAAGACCGTCGACGGCGTCATGGACAGGGGCATTTCCGGGAGACGCCCCGATATCGAGGTCGAAGACGATTACGGGACGACCCACCGGCTCTGGGTTCTCTCCGACC
>CAYZTZ010000034.1:5648-26426 GCA_964481255.1 uncultured Acidobacteriota bacterium
TCCGACCCGGAAGGCCTGAAGGCTATCCGGGAAGCCATGGAACCGCACCGCCTTTTCATCGCCGACGGGCACCACCGGTTTGAGACGGCGGTCAATTTCATGAAGGAGTGCCGGGGGCGCAACTGGAGACCCGCCGCGGTGGAGTCCTTTAACAAGCGCATGGTGACCTGCTTCAATGCCGCCGACGGCGTAACCATTCTTCCGACGCACCGCCTTCTGCGGGATCTTCCGGGGTGGGACGCGACGTCCTTCCTGAACGCCGTCCGTGGCGACTTCAGCGTCGAGCGCGCGTCGTCCGCGGAGGATCTGTGGGGGAAAATGAGACAGGCGCGGGAGGAAAAGGTCTTCGGCTTCCACCCGGCCGTCCTTGGGGGGTTTTATTTGCTCCGCCTGAAGCCGCAAGCCCTTGAAGACCCGCTTCTGGGAAGGCATGGCGGCGCGTTGCGCCGGCTGGACGTCACCATCCTGCACACCCTCCTTCTTGAGCGTCACCTCGGGATCGACGAAGCGAAGCTTGAGGCCCAAGCCCATGTGGACTATGAGCGCGACCGGGAAGCCTGCATCCGGCTGGTCGACGAGGGGCGATACCAGGCCGCCTTTTTCGTGAATCCGACGACGATCCGGCAGGTGTTTGAGATCGCCTCCCAGGGAGGGCGCATGCCGCAGAAATCGACGGATTTCTATCCCAAGCTCCTCACCGGCCTCGTGTTCATGAAGATGGAAATCCTCAAGGACCAGCCAAGGGGCTTCGCCCCTTGAAATCCCCGCGCTGGATACGACGGTGAAATCCGGCTCATTGTCCTGCGCGCGGGGATTTGAAAAGCCAGGAGCCGGAATGAATCCAACCTGCTTACATTCAAAACGGGAACAAAATTCTCGTTACGCTTCCAATAACGGGTTAGCCCGTGAATCGGGGAAGCTATAGACCGCCCCGAGGCCCTTGCCGCCCGATGCGCCGGTTGCGACGAAGTTTCCAACCCGTTTCATGAGAGCTTGCCTGAAACCGCGAAGACCGCGGCGAATCCATACCCATCGGCGGTCTTGCAGTGAAGCCCCGGGCTAGATTTTTTCCGAGATGGCCTTGGCCTGGGTGAACAGCAGAAGATAGTCCCGCCCTCCGGCCTTGGAGTCGGTTCCGCTCATATTGAAGCCGCCGAAAGGGTGAACGCCCACGAGGGCCCCCGTGCATTTTCTGTTGATATACAGGTTCCCCACGTGGCATTCGTCCTTCGCTTTGCGGATGTGCTCCCGGTTCGTGGAGAAGACCGATCCTGTGAGGCCGAATTCGCTGTCGTTCGCGATGCGTATGGCGTCATCCATATCCCTCGCCTTGAGAACCGCCAGAACCGGGCCGAAAATCTCCTCCCTGGCGATCCGGGCGGACGGATCCACATCGGCCAGGATCGTGGGCTGGACGAAATAACCGTCCCCTTCGGCCGGGCCGCCCCCAAGGAGCAGCTTTCCTTCCTTCCCGCCGATCTTTATATATTCAAGAATGCTCTGCATCGCCTTTTCGTTGATGACCGGACCCATGTCGTTCGAAGGGTCCATGGCAGGTCCGACCTTGAGCTTCCGGGCTCTCCCCACGAGGTGTTCGACAAACGACGCGTAGATCTTTTCGTGGACGATCAGCCGCGAACAGGCCGAGCATTTCTGCCCCTGATACCCGAAGGCGCTGGCGATCGCCGCCGGAAGAGCCGCGGAGATATCGGCATCCTCATCCACGATGATGAAATCCTTGCCGCCCATCTCGGCCACGACCCTCTTGATCCATATCTGCCCCGGCCTCGGGCGCGCGGCCTGATCCGTGATATGCAGCCCCACCTCCTTGGATCCTGTGAAGGCGATGAAGCGCGTCCGGGGATGCTCGACCAGCGTGTTTCCGACCGAGGCGCCGCCGCCCGTTACGAAATTGACGACGCCCGGAGGCAGCCCGGCATCCCGAAGAATGTCCATGAAAAAGGCCGCGACGGCGGGGGCGTCCGAAGACGGCTTCAGAACGACCGTGTTCCCGCTGACCAGGGCGGCCGTAGTCATGCCGACCAGGATTGCGCAAGGGAAATTCCACGGAGCGATCACGGCGCCGGCGCCGAGGGGAATATAGCGGAGCTCGTTGTCTTCGCCCCGGATGCGCGTCAACGGCTGCGGGCCGGCGTAACGGACGGCCTCGCGGCCGTAAAATTCGCAGAAATCGATCGCCTCCGCGGTATCCGCGTCGGCCTCGGGCCACGTCTTGCCGACTTCCAGAATCATCCAGGCGTTGCTTTCAAAACGGCGGGCTCGCAGCAGAGCCGCCGCGCGGAAAAGGACGGCCGCTCTCTCTTCGGCCGGCATCCGCTTCCAAGTTTCAAAGGTCCGCCACGCCACGTCGATTGCGTGGACGGCCTGTTCCGCGGTCGCGCTCTGAAAGACTCCGACCGTTTCCGACTTTCTGCCGGGATTGACGGACCGGAAGGTCTGTCCCGATTTCAAACGCTCCGAGCCCACGATCAGGTCGTATTCGCGGCCCAGACGGGACTGCACGAGCTTCAGAGCGTCGAGCTGTTTGCTTCGGTTGGAATCCTGACTGAAATCCAGCACCGGTTCATTTTTGAATTCATCCATCATGGGGGGCCCTCCGTTTGGTTGTCGCCCGGATTCTATCAGATCGGCGCCCGTGAAAGCACGTTTCACGGCGTCCACCGAACCTGCGGTGCGCAAACTGCAGAGGCCTCGTTCGGGGGACTCGACCCTTTTCCCCTTCGCGCGGGGCGGCGGCGGTTCGGACCTCGTAAAAAGTTGACTCGCCGTGCGCGGGATGCTAGATTCGCAGACGTCCGAGCCGCCGGCGATCATGGCCTTCGCAGGAGGCGGATATTTCTCAAAAAGCTACGGACGACAAGGATTCCACGAAGGGGCAGGCAATTTCGCGGAATTCGCGAAATCTGTGGTTTATTCGGGGCCCCGATGACAGACAACGCGCTCAGAAAAACCCCCTTGAATGCGCTGCACCGCCGGATGGGAGCCCGGATGGTGGATTTCGCCGGATGGGAGATGCCCGTGCAATACGCGGGACCGCTGCAGGAACATATGGCGGTCCGGACGAGAGCAGGCTTGTTCGACGTCAGCCATATGGGGGAGCTGGAGGTCCGGGGGCCGAGCGCGGCGTCGACGCTTCAGAAACTCACCTGCAACGATTTGAACCGCCTGGCCGTCTCCCAATGCCAGTACTCCGCCCTGACCACGCCCCGGGGAACCTTTGTGGACGACCTGGTCATCTACCGCAGAGCCGCGGACCGTTTCTTTCTCTGCGTCAACGCCTCCAATCAGGAAAAGGACTACGCCTGGATCCGCGAGCACGCGCTCCCCGGCACCGAAGTCGCTCTGCGGAGCGACGACTTCTGCCAGTTCGCGGTTCAGGGGCCGAAGGCCCTGGACATCCTCCAGCCGTTGACGGGCCTCAGGCTGGCCGCCATGAAGTACTACTGGTTCGCCGAGGGAAAAGTGGCCGGCGTCGACGCCATCGTCTCCCGGACCGGATACACCGGTGAAGACGGTTTCGAGGTCTACTGCGCGCCCTCCCATGCCGAGACGGTTTGGGTGCGGGTCATGGAATCGGGCAGGCCTCTGGGGCTTGAGCCGGCGGGCCTTGCGGCGCGCAACACGCTCCGTCTGGAAGCGGCGATGATGCTTTACGGCAACGATATCGACGAGACGACGACCGTCCTCGAAGCCGGCCTGGGATGGATCTGCAAGCTTGACAAGGGAGAATTCCTGGGGCGGGATGTTCTCCTCAGCCAGCGCGAGACCGGGGTGAAGCGCATTCTGGTCGGATTCGAGATGATCGACCGCGGAATCGCCAGGGACCACTACCCGGTTTGCATGCATGGCAGCCGTGTAGGCCTGGTGTGCAGCGGAAGCCCTGCGCCGTTTCTGAAAAAGAACATAGGGCTGACTTACCTGCCGTCCGAATACGGGGCCGTCGGAACGGAATTTGAAATCATCATCCGTGAGAAACCGGCCAAAGCGAAGGTTGTTTCTACGCCGTTCTATAGGAGAGAAAAACGGATCTGACAATCCTGTCCAAAGACACCCTGGAGGCGATGCATGTATCCCGAGGAATACCTCTACAGCAAGGATCATGAATGGATCTCGGTTCAAGACAATGTCGGGACGATCGGGATCACGGACTACGCCCAACATGAACTGGGAGACGTCGTGTACGTGGATCTCCCCGAAGTCGGCGACAGCTTCGAGACCGGCGAGCCTTTCGGTTCGGTGGAATCCGTTAAAGCGGTTTCCGAGGTCTTCTGCCCCGTCAGCGGCGAAGTCATTGAAGTCAACACAAAGCTGGAGGAAAGTCCGGAGCTGATCAATGAATCCCCGCATCAGAAGGCCTGGATGATCAAAATCCGTATCCAAAACCCCGAAGAGCTCAAAGAGCTTCTCAGCGCGGAGGAATACGAGGAGTATCTCCAGGAGCAGTCGGGAAGCTGATCCGCCGGTCCGCCATCCGCGATCTGAATCCGCCTCCGGCCGTTTCCGCCGCCGGACGGAATCTTCTTTGCGCTCCCCTTAAAGGGTGCGGCGTCTTCGGCCGGCGGACTTTCCTGTCTCCCAGGCCCCGCGATCGGGTCTTGCGGCGGCGCATTGACTGGGGGAGCCTCGCGATACACAATTATCCCGTCGGCCGCCATCCTTGGACACAAGCGTGCGGCCCCTGAAGGAGGTCCATCCGGACATGGCGCAGGAGGAAACAGAAGGGAAAAAGAAGACCGCCTGGGGAAAGGCGGCGAAGGTCTCCCTGGGGGTGCTGGGGGGATTGTCTCTGTTGATGGGTTATATAAGCGCGGCGGGCATGAAGGAGTCTGAACGCGAATCGGAGGCGCGCAAGCCCATCGACGACTTCTTTTCCGCCCTGAACGCCCGGGATATCGAAAGGGGACGGAAGGCCCTGCATTACCCGCACATTCAGATCGCCGGGAGCGATGTCAGCATCTTAAGCGAACCGGAATCCTTCGAGATCGATTTTCAGGCGCTTGCCGCCGACGGCTGGACGCATTTCACTCTGGATTCCTGCGAGATGAGGCAGAATTACGACGAAAAGGTCCATTTCGAGCTGCAGTTCAGCATGCATAAAGGCGGCGAAGCCCGGTACGCGACGTACCAGGCGCTCTGGATCGTCACGAAAAAGGACGGAGCCTGGGGAGTCCAGTGCCGCTCCATATTCCCCAGCGGCGTACGCTCTCTCTGATTCCGGATACCCGAAAGGCCGTCCCCTTCACTGTCGCGCGCCCTCAAGCCCCGCCTGCCGGTTCGCCGGCCGTGCCCCGGACGCCGATCACATCCTGCTCAGCGCATCGGCGAAGCTTTGCAAAAGGTCCTGCGCCGGGAAAAGGCTCTCCAGAAGTCTCGGCGCGATCCGCGCCGTCTGTTCCAGGGTCAGGCAGTACTCCATTCGGCTGAAGCGCGTCCGGTACTCCTCGACTTCAGACGCCACGTTCCTTTTCTTCAAGATAACGTCGGCCAGGAAACGGGCGAGAAGGCCGAAATCCTCCTCCTTCATCCCGAATCGGGTCATTTCCTGGACGCCCATCCGGATGCCGCTCGGATGGTAAAACGTCTCGTCGCCCGGAAGAGCCTGGTAGTTGGTGATGATATTGTTGGCCTCCAGACGCGACGCGATCTCCTTCGCATCGCCGAACGGAGCCACGCGCAGAATCACCTGGTGCGTATGCGTGTAACCCTCGGCTTCGCCACCCTCCACGGGAATTCCCTGCCCCGCGCAGGCCGCGGCGAAGGCGCGGGCGTTGGAAATGACCTGCGCCTGATAGGCCGCCTTGAACGCGTTCATTTCAACGGTGGCGGCCAGCATCGCCAACTGGGTCCCCAGATGGTGATTGCTGGTCGATCCCGGGAAAGTGCGCGCGACAATCTCGTTCCAGAGCCTGCGCCACGGCGAGCCCTCGGACATTCTGGAGGCGATAATGCCTCTCTGGGGACCGAAGAAGGTCTTGTGCGTGGAGCCGGTCACGATGTCGGCTCCCTCCGACAGAGGATCCTGAAACAGGGGTCCCAGGATGCCGAGGACGTGGGCGCCGTCATACATCACAAGAGGGGAATAGTCCGGCGTGGCGTCCAGATAGGCCCGCGCCTCCCGCAGCGGTTCCGGGTGCAGGAACATGCTTTTGCCGAACACGATCAGCGCGGGGCGGTGCCTGTCCATGAGAGAGACCGTTTTCCCGGCATCCAGCCTGTAGGGATTCCTTTCGTCGGCGGGGAAATGGATGACGCGGTCTTCGGAAAAATTGAAAAGCGCGCCGTAGGGCTGGGCGGAGAGGTGGCCTCCGTAGTTGAGGTCATTGTTCATGACGCACGCCAGACGGCCGGTGGAACCCAAGGGCGGGAACCCTTCGGGACGGGCCGACAGGAATTTCACCAGGCCCTTGAACACGATCTCGTTGGCCATCTGGCCGCTCACCGGCCTTGTCTCCACCTCGCTCCCGCCGATAAACTCCTTGAACTCGGCCTTGAGGCGCTGCTCGATCCCGTAGATGAAATCGGCGCCCTGATAGTAATAGACCTGATCTCCCTTGAGGGCGCCTGTTCCGGACAGGGATTCGATCTCCTTCTTGAGCGCCGTCTTATGTTCGGCGTAGCGTCCCGAGGGATCCGCGATTTCGCAGAGTTTTACAAACAAAGAGGGCGTGTTTTCGGAAGGTATCAGGTTGAAGCACCTTCGCTGGCGCCACATATTGTTTTCCGCGACCTTTTCGGCCAGATCACTCAGCTTTTGTTCCAGGGAATTCATATCCGCTTTCTCCATGTCACCGACTTTCGATTCTCTCCAACGATTTCCGGAAAACGCCCGGGGCCGCAGGGGCCCTAGGGATCGGGATTCACATCGCGGAGCCTGGCGGCCACCGCTGCGATGTCGGAACGGCCGGACAGGTCCAGAACGGAGCTCTGGAAACAGAGCGCCCTGTACCGTTCGCCCAGAGCTTCCATGGAAGCCTGGATCGCGTCGGTCAGCTCCAGCTCTCCGCGCGGGGACGGGCGGACGCTCCGGCACGCCCGGAATATCATGGGCGAAAAGACCCAGCAATTCATGCTGACCAGAACAGGGAACCCCAGGCTGCGCACCGTATCCTTGTCCGGCTTTTCGTGGATGCGCTCCAGATAGCCGTCCTTGTCCACTTTCGCCACGGCGAACTTCAGGATACGGTCCTCCGGTATGTTGCCGTCGGCGATCAAACGGTCCCTTTCAAAAAGCGCGACGCCGGGCCGATCCAGTTCCCTCATGCGGCCCAGCGCTTCCGCCGGATAGTAATTATCCGAGTTGATCACCAGGAAAAGGTCCTCCCCGGTAAACGCTTCCGCCGAAGATACCGCGTCGGCCGTACCCAGGGGCTTTTCCTGAACGGCGAAATGGATCCGGACGCGCCGGGGCGGCGCCTGCTTCGTGTAGTAATCGCGCACCATCTGATGCTCCGGACCGATCACCAGACAGACATGCCTGTAGCCTGCGTCGGCCAGCGCGCTCAGGACGTAGTCGAGGAACGGCCTGCCGATGGGTATCATGGCCTTCATGCCGGCTTCGGCCGTCTCCATCTGTTCCCTGCTCAATACGGCCGATTTATCCTCTTTCCGCATTCGCGTGCCCAGCCCCCGGGCCATGATGACGGCCTTTTCCAATCCGTTCACAACCGTTCGTCCCCGTGAAGATCATACAACGGAAAAGCCGGGAACTGTTGTATTCTTTAAGCGGAGCGGCCGCGACGAACATGCAGCATTTCCGAACCGTGTGCTCCGAGCTGTTCGGAAGTCCTACGGGAGCAGAGCAATGGAACCTGCAGCCGGGACATATCGAGAACCCGACAACTCGGGCCTGGGTTTCTGGATGGAAAGGGCGGCGCTGGAATGCGATCGCTCCGCAGACGACTTCGCCCCGGAACCCGTTCACGACCTCCGCGTGGCCCTGAGGCGCTGCCGGTCCATGGCGAACGGCTACGGGGCGTTCGATCCGCACCCGGCGTGGAAGGAGATGAGGGATGAAGGCCGGAAACTCTTTCGACAGCTGGGCGCCCTGCGCGACATCCAGGTCCTTCAGGAGTGGGTCCACCGCCTCTCGACTTCCCAAGACCCGGCAGGCGCCGTGCTGACACGTCATCTATCCGAGGAGGAGAGCCGCCTGAAGGAAAGCGCGGCGCAGGCGGTGCGCGGCTTCAACCGCAGGAAATGGGGAACGTGGACCCGGCTGCTTTCCTCCCGGGCACGGCAGATCCCTCCGGAAAGCCTCGCTTTTCAGCACCTGGCCCTGGAACTCTGGAGCGAGGCCCGTTTCCTTCATCGCCAGGCGCTGAGAAACCGAAGCCAGGTCTCCTTCCACAGGCTTCGGATAGGTTTGAAAAAATTCCGTTACGCAGTCGAGAATTTCCTGCCCGCGCGGCATGACCAATGGGGAGCAGATCTTAAGGAACTTCAGGATGTTCTGGGCGAAATGCACGATCTGGACCTGTTGTGGAAAAAGGCCGTTTCCCTCAGGGCGTTTGCCGGCGACAGGTCCCGGCTTGAATGGCGGCGGAAAATAGCTGAAGAACGGGCCCGAAGACTCGAGCGGTACCGTGCAAAGATGGTAGGGAAATCCTCTCTGTTCCACGTCTGGCGCCGCGGGCTTCCCGGCCCGGAAGAGCTGCAGGCCGCCGTCATCGAGAGGGTTCGCACCTGGGCGCTTTACCGCGACCCCGATTTCGCCCACGCGGAACATGTGTCCCGCCTCTCCCTCGAACTTTATGACGGGCTGAAAACGCTGGGCCTTTTCCCGGAACGCGCCCTGCAGGACGCCCGCCTCCTGCTCCAGGCAGCGGCCTTCACGCACGATGTCGGCCTCAGCCGCGGCCGGAAAAAGCACCATCTCGCGTCGTTTAAAATGATACGCAAGATGGATCCGCCATTGGGCTGGAGCGGGGAAACCCTCCATCAGGTCGCGCTCATAGCGCGCTTCCATCGAGGCTCTTTGCCGCACCCGGAGCGGAGGGTTTTCGCCGCAATGAGAGGGGATGTCCGCGAGGCGGTCCTCGTGCTTTGCGGCATTTTGCGCCTGGCAAACGCTTTCGATCTCGATCACAGCAGAAAGATCCGCCGGCTCGCATTGAAGCGAGAAGGGAACGCGCTCATCCTCAGCGCCCCCGGATACGACGAATACGACGCCGCTGCCGAGAAAATCTCGGCGGCCCGCCATCTTCTCGAGACCGCATGCCGGCTCCCGATTTTCATCCGTTAAGCGCCGCTTCCCATGGGCGGGCCCGGGGCGACGGCCGGGAATACGGTCCCGCCGCAAATGGAGGAGGAGATGAAATGATCGTTTACGAGGTTTCCGACAATCAGGCCTGTTTCCTGCAGATGCATCTCGGCGGCGACCGCAATTTCTGTTACCTTCTCGGAGACATCGAAAGCGGAGAAGCGGCCGCCGTGGATCCGGGTTTCAGGGCCGCGCGGTTCGCCTCCGCAGCGTCGGAGCGCGGGCTCAAAATTGCGCGGATCCTCATCACCCACGGTCACTCCGATCACGCGGACAAGGCGGCCGGGCTGTCCAGGATCACGGGCGCCCCGGTTTACGCCGGCGGAGGGGAGAACGTGCCCGGAGCCGAAGTACTGAACGACGGAGAGCTTCTGACCCTGGGCGGCAAGGCGATCCTTGCCCTCCATACGCCCGGCCACACGCCCGGTCACATGTGCTATCTCTTCGGGAAGAAACTGGTCACCGGAGATCTGCTTTTCTGCGGGAAGGTGGGCGGGACGGGAAGCCATTTCCCCGGCTCCTCCGCTGAGGCGGAATGGGAATCATTGCAGCGGATCATGAAACTGCCGGATGACGTCGAGATCTTCCCGGGTCATGACTATTACGGCGGCAAGGGACGCATGCAGCATTCGACCATCGGCTACGAAAGGCGAAATAATCCTTTTCTGCTCTGCAGGAGCTTCGAGGACTTCCTTCATCTTAAGGACACCTGGGAAGCCTACAAGGCGGAACATGGGATCCGGTGACCTGCCGCATGCTCTCCGGCGGCCCTTCGAAAAGCGCAGGGTTGCGGAGAACCTTCATTCCGCAGCTGCGGAGAACCTTACGCCCATGAGGGATGCGGGGGTGCCGAAAACCGCATAAGAACAGCGACAGTCTCCGTATTGCATCTCAGGAAGCGCTCAGGGTTCGGCGCGAGGACGGCGCCTCCGCGGCGGGCATCCGGTCGGTTGGGGCTAGTCTGAGTGATTCTCCAGCAGATCCTCCAGGTCTTGCAGAACGATTTCCGCAGGTTCCTGAATCGACAGGTCGACGCGTTCCGAGGCCGGAGTGGCTTCCGGATTGATTTCCACGGTGAACGCTCCGTTTCCGCGCGCCTGATCCGCAAGCCCGGCGGCGGGATAGACCTGCGCGGAAGTCCCGATCGTCATGAAGAGGTCGCAAGATGCGGCGTCCGCGGATCGGGCGAGAACGTCCGCCTCAATGTTCTCCCCAAACCAGACGACGCCCGGCCGAAGCAGGCCGCCGCAGTAAGGACAGGGCGGAGGGATGGTCGGAAGAGGCACGGCGTCGTACACCCACCGTCGCGGCGACGACGGGCAGCGGTTCCAGCAGAAGACCTCCCAGATCGACCCGTGGAAGCGCACGACGTTGTCCGTTCCCGCCTTCTCGTGCAGGCCGTCGACGTTCTGCGTGATCAGAGTGAATCCGGGGAAGCGCCGGCTCCAGCCCGCGAGGACGCGATGGGCCGCGTTGGGACGGCATTTTGAAATCAGTCCGCGTCTCCAGTCATACCATTCCCACACAAGCCTGGGGTTCGCCTCGAACGCCTCGGGGGTCGCGAGATCCATCGGCGAGTAGGATTTCCAGAGTCCTTCCTTCCCGCGAAACGTCGGGACGCCGCTCGCGGCCGAGACGCCGGCGCCCGTCAGCACCGTTATTTTCGACGCGTCCCGAATGCGCCGCACCAGCGAAACCAGCTTTCCCCTGTCATGGGCCATGACGCTCGGCCTCCTTCTCAACGGCCGGTCAATTCGACATCCGCTTGAACCGTCGCGGCGTCGGCCGAGGCGGCGTCGGCCGTTTCAATCAGGAGCGTGTATTTCCCGGGCTCCACGTCGGCAAAGGCCACCGCAAAGCCGACGACGCCTTCCGATCCGCCGACGCGATGGAGATTCTCGTCCAATGGAATGAGCGGCGAAGTCCGCACGTCCCCCTTTTCGCCCACAAGCTTCGCCCTCGCCGTGAGTTTCCATGGAATTCCTCTCCCCGCGGTATCGTAAATCCTGTAAAAAACGGGGATGGGATCTCCCGCAGGCAGTCTGTTTTCCACGCTGGGAGCAATCCGCATGCCCGAGTAGATCAAAGGATCGTTGTCATCGAGCAAACGGGTCTGGAGATTCTGGATGAGATCGGGCAATCGATAGACCTGCTCCGCCAGGACAAGACTGCTGGCTGCGAATCCGCTAACCGGGAAAGGCGGAATTTCCCTCGACTCTTCTATCGACCCCAGATTGTTTGCGCCGTCCGAGACCGCCAGTTTCAGACGATATTTCCCCGGCCGCAGCCGGAAGTAATTCCGATAGGTCAGAAAGGTCCTGCGGAAATCCTGTTCCTTGTCCCGGTTGAAGCTCATGGAGAGGGTTTCGCTGAAGCGGGCGGCCAGGCTCCCGTTTTCCGCGTAGGCCGCGCCCATCACGTGGAGTTCGCCCGCCATTTGCCCGCCCTTCTTCTTGATCCCGGCCTTCTCCAGGCCGATTCTGGCCGTCACCAGAACCTTCGCCATGCGGGGCGAATCGTAGAAATAGGCGGAGCGGAAGCGAACGGGCAACTGCGTCGCCGGCCCGGAGGAAGCCAGGGCGCTGAGAAGCGTTTTCTCGTGCTTGGAACTGGCCAGGACATCAATCGGGCGCCTGTCGAGGTAGCTCTTCCGATACCTCAGCGTCACCCCTTTCATGTCGGTCTTGATTTCCAGTTTGCGGAAAGCGCCGTCGTGCTTTGGGTTATTGGATTGAAATCCCAGAATGTAGTAATTGCTCAGCTGCCGGTCCAGTTTGTCAAGTTCCCCGTCAAGGTCGTTGGTGTTGTAAATGGATAAGCCGCCGGTTTCCGAAGCAAGGGATTTCAGCAGACCCGTGGACTGGCTTCGATCCCAGGCCCGTTCCAGATCAGGACTCCTGTAATCCGGGAAACCTGTGCCGGACGGGTAGCGCGTCGAGCCGCCCGGATATCCGCTTGCGCCGCCGGAGGTCCCCGCCGGAGTCCCTCCGCCGGCAGCTCCCCCGCTTCCGCCCGATGTCCCCCCGCTCCCGGCACCGCCGGTCCCGCCGCCTTGTCCTCCGCCTGTCTGCTGCAGCATGAACATGCCGGGGCTGTTTGGAGCCGCGGAGAAGCCGGGCCGCCGCACGAGCGAAAGAGAGGGTTCCAAGGGCTTACGGGTTCCCATCCTTGCAGACGCTCCGGAGGCCAATCCTCCCGGATCGAGCGTATAAAAGACGACATTGGATCTCCTGGCCGAATTCAGAGTATTTCTATATACGGTTTCAATCGCCTCGACGTTATAGGGGACGCTTTCGGAAAAGAGCAGTACCGATTTCTGACCCTTCAGCGGTTCCAGGGCCAGACTGATCGCCTGCAGGGCGCGCAGAAGGTTTTCCGCCCTGTAATCGCGGACTCTCGCGTCCCCTTTTGTGGACCCCGGATCCTCATAGGGACGGCGGCCGTCCGGCTCCGTTTTCTGCTCCTGAAATATCTCGGGACGGCTTCGAGGCTCCGCGCTGGATACGGCGGGCTGCCGAACGGCGTTCAGGACCTGCTCACGGTCGTGCGTGAAATTCTGCATGATTTTCATTGAATGGGCAAAAGAAGCGACGGCGAACAGGTCCCAGGGCCGCATGTGTTCCTGAACAAACCTCTCGGCCGCCTCCCGCGCCGGCCGGATATGCGCCGACGCGATGGTGCTGTCGTCAAAAACGATGAGAACCGTCTTCCCCCTGTTTGCGCCGTCGTCCCCCGGCGCCGGCGACGCGGCTTGGTCCTGGCTGTCCACGACTTCGTCGAAACTGACGATGTCCTGTTGTTTCCCATCCTCGTAGAGCCTGAAGTCCTCTTTCTTCAAACCATGAATCGGGTTCCCCCTTCTATCCAGAACCAGAACCTCCACGGTCACGAGTTCGACGTCCACCCGCAAACGGAAGGCGCCCCCCTGACCCGCGGCGTCATCGATCCTCGGGGCGAACGGGGCCACGGCCCCTGCGATCAGGCACAAAGGCAGGAACGAAAGCTTCCGACAGAAGGATCTCGCGGACATGGCGGCCTCCGGAGTAGATATTTCGGCCGGATTTCTCATGGGATCTCAATCACCCGGGTCGTCGATCCCATTTTACCCTGAACGCTCTCGCGCACGACGGCTTTTATTTTGTAGCGGCCGAAGGGCAGCTTCATTTCGGCCCTGGACCGGATGCCGTGCTGGAGAAGACCCGCATAGCTCGCCTCCAGCAGACGGAACTCGACGGATTTTTCCAATCCTTCGACGTAACGGTCATTCTCATCCAGCGCCACCACGACAATGCTGATCAGGTTTTTGCGTCTTGCGCCCTCTTCCAGAAAGGGAACGCCCCGCACGCCGATGTCCGTCAGAAATGAAACCGCGCAGATCGACTCATCCTCCTGGTAATAATTATAGGACAGGCGGAGGGGTATTTCGTTGAGATCGGCGGGGGCTTTCAGCGCTTCCAGAACGTCTTCTCTTTTTCTTCTCTCAAACGTCACCTCTTCCCTGGGGGCGTAGTATCCGCTCCGGTACGAGAGCTCCAGCCCCGGACGCCCGACCTGCAGCTTTATCCGGCGGAAGGAACCGTCCGCCTTCTGGGGCGGCATGGCATAGGTCAAAACATAATAGGCCGACCGGCGTCGCACCGCGTCCTGGAGGCCCCGGTAGAGGTCGTTGCTGTCGCGGAAAAACAAGCCCCCCGTTTCGTGCGCCAGCTGGGCGAGAGGATCTTCCTGCGCCCTGCGGTCCTCATGGTATAGAGACAGCTTTTGCGAAACCGCGCCGCCTCCCGACGGGAAACGCTCCGCGGCCGGCGGCATTCCGCTGTAAAGGCCGCGGATGTCCAGGCAATGGAGGACAACGCCCGAACGCAGCGCGAGATCGACGACATCCTGCAGCTTATAGGCGATGGGCGACGACCCTTCGGACAGGAAGCCGTCGGAGAAAAGAATGACGCTCTTGGTCGCATCCACATGCCGCAGGGAACGTATATGCTGCCGCAAGGTCTCCATCAGGCTCAGCGCGCGGAACTCGGATTCCTGGTACTGTCTCGAGGCGGCCGCGCGCAGATGTATTCTGGCGACGGCCGGACTGTTCTGGTCCGAGGGATCCAGATCCAGGCAGTCCATCGTTTCCTGCAAAGCCGCACGAAAGGCGGGATCCTGCTCCTGCGCCGATTCGTTCTGCAGTCCCGGGTCGCCGATTCTCCGAGCCTGAAGATCCGTGAGCTCGGGACAGTCGGATCCTGCGAGCGCCCCCGCATTCAACCTGCCCATGATAGAGGCGGCTCTCTCAAGAAGCAGCCGCCTGTCGTCGGAAAAGGGGAACTGCAGGCTCCCGGAACCGGAAAGGATGGCCACCTGGTCCAAGGGGCCCAGGTCCCTCTCGACAAACCGGGTCAACGCTTCAATCATCGGAGGGTAAAGATCGCGGGACGCGGCGGTGAGATCATCAATCACAAGAGAAATCATCCTGGGCCGGCCGGCGTTCGGCGAGACGTCACGGGCCGCGCCCGCAAGCGTCCCATCCGCGGGCTGCGCCGGCTCATAGGATTCCAGGGCGAATGTCTGAATGGCTTGGGGCTTCCCGTCGTCGAACAGCTTGAAATCGCCCGCAGTCAAATCCGTCACGGGATTCCCGTCCCTGTCCGCGACGGTCACGTGGACCACCATGACGTTGACAGGGACTTTGAAGGCCGCCTGGGGGGTTGCCGCGGCTTCCTTCCTGCTTTTGCCGCTTTGAGCGCAGAGAGGAGGGCAAAGGAGGACCGTCAATATCAGGACGGCGACAGCATGAAGAAGCGTGGAATATTTTTTAAAAGGCGCATGCCTCATGATGGCCCCGCAGGCCAAAAATTAAAATGTGCGGACGTAGACCGCGCGGGTCGTGAGACCCGTGCTCACATAAAGAGACCATGGGCGGGCCGCTCAGCGGACGGGAGGCCTGGTGTTGGGCGGCGGCGGGTTTCTCATGCCGATTCTGAAGTGCTCGCCCGTTTCCTTGCGCATCCACCCCACCCGCTGATTCAGCGGATACTCGACGCGGATGGCCCCGGGGCACGGGCAATGCGCCGCGCAGCAGCCGCAGAACCAGCACTCGTCCGGGTAAAGCACGATCGGGGGTTCCCCTTTCCCGGGATTGGGGACCATCACGTCCGTCCGGCACACCTCAATGCATTCGCCGCAGCCGGTGCAGAGCTCGGGGTCGAAAACGATCACTCGCCCCGGCATTGCCGGGTTCGGAACCAGATACGCTTTTTCCTCCATGACGCGCAGCCTCCATGATCCGATTCATGCGAAACCGTCAAAACTCGAGCCCGCTGTGCTTCCGGTAATTTTCCGCGCAACTCGGCGCATAAGGGGGCAGAATCCAGTAATCGACGGGAACGTCTTCGGTCTTGACCGCTCCGTTTTCCAGACGGAGTGTAATGATCTTGTGCCAT
This sequence comes from uncultured Acidobacteriota bacterium, assembly GCA_964481255.1. Taxonomy (GTDB): domain Bacteria; phylum Acidobacteriota; class UBA6911; order UBA6911; family UBA6911; genus UBA6911. The sequence goes on from CAYZTZ010000034.1 coordinate 21,363, forward strand.
TCGGGAGGATCAACCGCGGGATAATCCAGCCTCTTGAAATCGAGCAGAGCACTGCTGGCCTTGCGGGCCAGAGACGCCTGCATGATGATCTCCGCGACGGTCATGTGGGTCTGATTTTCCAGCGCCCGGCACAGTTCGTGGGGGTTGCGCGCGCAGGCCGTCTCGCCTTCGCTTTCCCGGATGCTGCGGATCCAGCGCAGGCCCGCCTGGAGCGTCCCCTCGCTTTTGAATTCTCCGCAATAATCCTGCATGATCCGGCACAGCCCCGCCCGCATTTCCTTCCACCCGATGCCGTCCTTGCGCCTCACCGGCGCATAGACGCGGGCCTTTTCCTCGAGGACCTGCCTTCGATCGACCGGGATCCATTCCGACCGGAGGGCGTAGGCCGCGGCCTTTCTTCCGGCATAGCGGCCGGTGGCCGCCGCGTGCGCGTGCGTCCCGCCCGAATACTGCTGGCTCCCGGCGGCGAACAGCCCGGAGATGCTGGTCATGAGGTCCCAGTCGAAGAACACACCGCCCCCTCCCCCGAAAGCCACCTCGCGCCATTGCCGCGGACCGTAGGTCTCCCAGCTCGGCCCACGGCCGTATTGATCGGGCGGCATCACAGGCAATTGCAGCAGATCCTTGTCCGGGTCGAACCCCGCGCGGCCGTAATTTTCATAGATGATGCGGCACTTGCCCTCGTTATAGACCATCAGACCCCAGATCGCCCGTCTCTCATGCTTCGGCATGCCGGGCAGATCAGCATAAAGAGGGAGCGCGAACTCGCCCTTGGCGATCCGCTCCGGCAGGTCGGGGATGAGGCTCGGGCCCCAGATCGGGTAGGACTCCCTCCGCCCGTAGTAATAGAACTTCTGACCCGGGACCGGCCGATAGCGTTCGGAAACGGTCTTGAGGAGATTGCCGTCCCTGTCCACCCACGGGATCTCCTTGCCGTTGGCGTCGACAATGGTGCAGGCGTACCAGGTATTGTTGTGATCGCCCGTCCCGTAGGGCGGGTAACGGAACCCGCCGCTTGTCAGCGCACGCCCGCTCCGCTCCATCAATGCCAGCTTCGCGCCGGCGTTCCAGGCCATCGCCGTGCCGTCGCCGACGTTGTTAGGGTCGTTGAAAATCGAGCCGAATCCGTTCAGTTCCGTGGAGAATATCCATTGACCGGCCGGCACCGCCATGGAGAGGACGGCGGCCTTGCCCCTGAAAACGTAAAACTCCCCCGTCCGCGTGTTCACGCCGACGGCCCCCGCGAACCGCGTTCCATGCCGGCCGCCCTCCGTAAGCAGGGCGGTCGCCATGATGCGATCGAAAATGCGCACGCCCAGCCTCCGGAGTTCCCTGTAGAGGGCGACCTTGACGTCGGCGCCGCCGTTGACGCGGATGCAGTACCGGTTCTCGTAATCGTAGGCGAACAGGAGTTTGGTCTTTTCGTCCCTGAATTCCGCGCCGGCGAACTCGTCGTCCGCGTCGCGGACCTTCAGGCCCATCCTTTCCAGGTCGAGAAGCGCGTCGTAGCTTTCGCGGCATGTGATGTAGCAGGTAATGCCGTTCCCGAATTCGCCGTAGGAATAGTCGCCGAAAGCCTTCACGATTTCCATCATTTCTTCCGGAGTGATCCTGGAGCATGGGTTGGTGCAGGCGCCGTGCCAGTGATCTACGCCGGCGCCGCCGCTTCCGCTCCGGATCACAGGTCCCTTGTCGACCACGACGACTTCGGCGCCGCGCCGTGCCGCATGGACTGCGGCGTGGCAGCCGGCGATGCCGCCGCCGAGAATCAGGACGTCGGCGCTTATCTCGTTCTCCCTGCCGTAGGATACCGGGTAAGGCCACGGCCGCGCTTCCGCGTCATTGAGACCGATCATCGCGATTCCCTCCCTGCAATGGAGACGGCATTCAGCCGGCGGAAAAAAGACAGCCACGAATCCTCGGCAACCGGAATCGACGGTTCAGCTCTTCGGCCGTGAGATTCGTGGCTGTTTCTAAAGAGGTTTGCCCCGGATTTGTCAGCCGAGTCTGCCCCTGCTCTTCAGCAAATCGGCGACTTTTCTCAAGCCCATTTTCTCGAGCGTCTCCCTCGTGGGATAGCCGTTCTCGGGATTGTAGCCTTCGAATTTGTAAAACCGGGTCTTGAAATCCTCCACCTTGGCGCGGTCCAGAGTGCGTCCGGCGCCCGTGCCGTAATTCCACTTGCCGTTTTCGAACATCGGCAGGTGCGCCCCGCGAGATTTTTGTGTGTAGATATAATCGGGGAACACTTCCATGTCCCGGTGACGCCCCTGCAGGACCCAGATGGAGCGATCCAGGGTATAGATCTTGTGGCCGATCTCCATGTAATCGGCGAAAGTCCCGTTTCCGCCGGTAATGGCATTCCAGAACCGGGGCTCGGCCTTGGGCGTCGGACCGCGTCTGTCGGCCGTATTGTTGGTGATGCACATCGGCCATCGCCAGCCGCAGAATCCTCCGGAGCCGATCCAGAACTTCTCATAATGCTTGACCCAGGCCACCTGCTTGACTTTGGAGTCCGAGTAGATCCCGGTGGGCCCGTCGCCGTAGTCGACCATGAAAATATCGCCGTTGTAAGGCTCCATGGCGTCCGTGTACAGCTTTGCGGCTTCTTCCGCGGTCAGGTACGGGTCGCCTGAATTGGCCATCCAGTAAAGGGGATAGTTGGCCATCATATGCAGCATCAGGTCGCGTTCTCCCAGCAGAGAACCGAACCCCCATTCCGCTTCGACCCTGGGGTCATAGTGTTCCGAGCATCCCCACCAGGCCAGGGGCAGCACGCCGCTGTTGACGTCCTGCTCGTAGAGCCCGTACTTTTTCGCGAACCTCGCGCATCCTTCGGCCAGATCGTTCCCGATGCCCTCGCGGTTGGATATCTGCCGCATGAGCATGTCGGCGTAGCCCATCGAGTTGGACTGGTCCAGCGGCAGGTCGGTTTCGATCTGCTTGCCCTTCCCGAGGATGCCCCTCTTATACAGCGATTGGACGTAGCTTTGAGTCGGCATGAACTGCCAGTGTCCCAGGCCCCATTTCTGCATCAGGTCGTTGGCCTGCCGGGAGAGCTTCTGGGTGCCCCGGACGCGAACGGCCATGGTGCCCGCGCAAACCGACTCGTTGCTTTCGGCGCTGGCCAATCTCATACGGCAGCCCCTGGGGCATGACGCGCAGGCGGCGGCGCGCGCCGGTGTGAGCGGGATCTGGCCGTTAAGGACATTGCCGCCGCTGGGCCTGCCGCTGATCAACATGTATCCGCGCTTGCCGAACCTTTCGGCTTCCCTGGGATTATCCACATCCCATTGAAACTGGCGGAACCACAGACGGGCTTCCATATAAGCCTTGGGGTCGGCGATGGGCACGCCTCCGGTTCCCAGAGCGCTGATCGCCTTGAGCTTCTTGGATCCGAATACTCCTCCGAAGCCGCACAGGGCCGCCTGAGATCCGGGCCCGTGCAGCAGCGCGCCGAAGCGGCACAGGTTCTCCCCGGCCGGCCCGCAGCAGACGACCGCGGGGATCTGGGTGCTGTAGCCGACATCCACATCCGCCCATTCGCCGTATTTCATACTGGGCACAACGCGCCTGGAGATCTCCTCCTGGGTATCCCAGGTGTCCATGCCCCAGATCCCCCTGGCGCTCTCAATGGTGACTTTGTCGTTGACGATGTTGATCCAGACGGGTTCGTCCGAAGCGCCGTCCACCGCGAGGCCGTCCCAGCCTGCGTATTTCAGCTGCGCGGTGAAACGCCCGCCGAAATTGCTGTGGCCGAACCACTCGATCGGATAAAGCATGGGGCCGAGGCCCTGGACTTCGCACCGCCCGGACGCGGGCATGAAGGTGCCCGAAAACGGGGTCGCCATCATGATGATCACGTTCCTGGGATCGAAGGCGGCGAAAGGCAGCTGATCCCCGACCAGATCGAAGAAAAGGGCCGATCCTATGCCGTGGCCGCCTCCGAATTCCACGTATTTTTCGGTGTCGATTGTGGTGATCGATCTTGTGGTCAGGTTGACCCTCAAAATCTTGCCGGTATATCCGCCTTTCATAGTCGACCTCCTTCCCTATTCCTTCGGTTTCGGTTTCGGCTGCGGCTTCTTGGCGGCTTCCGCAGCCATCAAGGGCGGCACAATCCTGCTGTCGTCAACCAGGCCCAGGTTCAGATAGTGCTCGTTCCGCAAGTTGACTTCATAGCCCTCGGTCTCCTTCTGGTTGGGCGGTTCGCTGACGAACTTGAGGGCCTTCATCGGACAGGCCTCCACGCAGGCCTGTTTGCCTCCCGGCCCACCCTTCTCATTCCAATAGGGAGTGTCGAGGCAGAGATCGCATTTGGAGGATTTCCTGGTAATGTGGTTCCAGACGGTCCGGTGAGGCTGCTGAGGACATGCGCCCAGGCAGGTCTTGCAGCCGATGCATTTTTTGGGGTCGATCCTTCGCACATTGCCGTTGGCGGCGTCCACATAAGCGGCTCCAACGGGGCATTGGTCGACGCAGACAGGCATTTTGCACTGCCGGCAGATCGCAATCTTGAGATCACTGGGGAACTTGCCGAAGGAGTCCTGGATAATCTGTATGCGCGCAAGCGACAGATTCTGCGACCCCTCGTGGACCATGGAACAGCTGAGCATGCAGGTTGTGCAGCCGATGCACTTCTTGCTGTCATAGACCAGATACCCCTTGGAAACGGCATAGGAAGACGCGGCCGCCGGGGCCGGGACCGAAGCCGCGGCTGCGGGAGCGGCCCCGATAAGCGTGTCAACGGCCACAACCGCCCCGCCGGTGACAATGAAGTCGCGCCGCGAGAGTTTTTTCTTGGCGGCGACCTCTCCGTTCCGAGCTTTTTTGCCTTCAGGCATAGGCTTACTCCTTCGTTGATTTTGTTTTCAGATTCGCTTTGGGGGCGAAACCCATAATGTGTCTACCCAGATCCGCGCTTGTTAGGAAGGCACGCCCAAAATATAACAGCCCCAATTAAATTTCAACCGTCATCGAAGATCCATGACAAGACCCCGTGAGCACGTCTCTCCAGAGCCGTGCGTCCCCCTGGACCACGGACTACCGGACAGAAGCGGAGAC
>CAYZTZ010000035.1:0-18016 GCA_964481255.1 uncultured Acidobacteriota bacterium
ATTCATTTTCGAATCCGCGCCGATTTGGCTTTCCCGGGCCCGCCGTCCGGTGCTATGATTCTGGTAATTCCGCCGAAACAAGGAGATTTATGCCGGAACTGCCCGGAGCATTAAAGAAACTGCTGGCCCGAACTCATCTTATCGTGTTCCCCGAGGATTATGTCGTCGCCCATCTGCCCATCGGCATAAGGGGAATCCCGAGCGAATGGTTCAACCCGGCGACGACGCGGTTCGCCGTCGTCATCCAGGAACCCAAAGTCGTGACGCTGATCGTGCCCCAGCGCAAATGGCTGAGAATGAAAAATATGTTCGATCAGTACGACGCGAGCGGACCCATGAAAGTGATCAGCTTCGACGTCAAGCTTTCCCTCGTCTCAAGCGGATATCTCGCGGCGATAGGGTCTATTCTGACCCAGGCCAGCATCCGCTCCATCCCCATTTCGTCTTTCAGGAACGACCATATTATCGTGCAGAAGACGGATCTCCCGCGCGCCATCAGGCTTCTGCGCGGCTTCCTCCAGGACGAAGACGGGAAGGCCTCGCGCAAAATAGGGGGGAAATAGCCGCCGTCGGACCGGCCCGGGCTCACAGGGGGGCGGGCTTCCAGCGCTGCAGGAAATCGGTCAGGAAATTCTCAGGGCCCGCGTTGGCGGCGCGCTGCGCGAGGTCCTCTCTCGCCGCGGCGACCGCGGCTTCGTAGGCCGGCTTGTCCATCCTGCCTCTCAACAGCTCGACACGCAGAAACAAAAGATAGGTCTGGAGCACGTCCGTCATGCAGTATTGATTGATTTCCTTCAGGCGCCCCTGCCGGAACAGATACTCCACGTCCTCGCCGGCTATGGTGTACTTGCCGGGCAGACCGATCAGCTTGGCGAAAAGGTTGATGGAGTTCCGGCGCACGGTGCCGTAATTTGAAAGGAAGTCGCACAGGTCGATATGATAGGCGTCGCTGTATCGATTGGCCCGATAATTGGGCCTGCCCTGGCCGGCGCCGAAATAGCGCGGGAGCGCGATGCCGTATTTAAAGGCGCGCGTTTCAAGGACCGGGAGATCAAAGCCGCGCCCGTTGAAAGTCACCAGGGTCCGGACGTTTTCAAAGGTCTGCCAGAACCTCGCGACCAACTCGGCCTCGGCAAATCGGTCTATCCCGATGCATCCGAGGGACCGGATGGCGTAGTTTTCATCCGCCTGCAGCGTGGCGATGGCGATCGGGATGTGAAAGGGAACGGGGAAAAAATCGCTCTGCTGGTTGCTCCGCTCCAGGATCCTATCGCGCGCCGTGTCATAAGCCTGGTCGAGCGTGAGACAGTCGTCCGGATCGTAGATCTGTTTGACCAGCTCCTTGTCGACCCGCGTTTCAACATCGAATACAAGATATGGAATCATTGCCGGTTCCCGCTTCCATGAGCCGATGGATTCCCATTGTGGACGAGGGAAGCGGCGTTGTCAAACATGCCGTAACCGCCCATCCCGGTCCCCGGCTTTCCTTCCGGCGCGCGGTGCGGTTCATCCCTCTGCCTGCGCCCGGGCCGCCTCCCCTCCGGCAAAACCGCCCGGTTGCCTCAAGGTTTTTGAGGAGTTATTTTCGTGAGGGCGCGAGTACTTCCAAACGATAAGATATAAAGGATTTGGCTCAACATCTTGTGGTCTTTGGAATCCCGGGCTACAATATATAGTGATATTTTGGTTGACAGCGCGATTGAAATTCGCGTAAATACCCCGGCATATTAAGAGCGGAGCGAGAAGAGCCCTCTTAAAGACTTTTTCATACAAGATTGTCGTTTTTTAGCAGGGGAGGATTGGTTCCATGAGCAGCAACAAGACATTGCCTATGGAGAGTGTTGCTTCCGCAGCGGTGCCGGCCGAAGCGCAAAAGACCGGCGCAGGCCTTGAGTTCCCGCGTTATTTCACCCGGGAGGGCCGCAATCCATACGACGATGTCGAGTGGGAGATCCGCAACGCTTCGATCACGAATGAAAAGGGGGAGGTCCTTTTTCAACAGGAGGGAGTCGAGGTTCCCAAGAGCTGGTCTCTGACGGCGACCAATATTGTGGTCTCGAAGTATTTCCACGGACAGGTCGGCACTCCCCAGAGAGAGCACAGCGTGCGGCAGCTCGTCGAGCGCGTGGTCAAGACGATCACGGGATGGGGCGTCCAGGGAGGGTATTTCGCGTCGGAGGCGGACGCGGCGGCGTTTCATGACGAGCTCGCTTTTCTGCTTCTGAACCAGTACGCCGCCTTCAACTCCCCGGTCTGGTTCAACTGCGGAATCGAGCCCCATCCGCAGTGTTCGGCCTGCTTTATCAACTCCGTGGAAGACACCATGGATTCCATCCTCCAGCTCGCGGCCACGGAGGGCCGGCTCTTCAAATACGGTTCCGGAACCGGGACCAATTTCTCCCCTCTCCGTTCCTCGCGCGCGAAGCTTTCGGGGGGCGGGATCGCGTCCGGTCCCGTCAGTTTCATGAAGGGATTCGACGCCTTCGCAGGGGTGATCAAGAGCGGTGGAAAGACACGACGCGCCGCCAAGATGGTCATTCTCGACATCGATCATCCCGACATCGTGGAATTCATCGAATGCAAGGCGAAGGAGGAGAAAAAGGCCTGGACGCTGATGGAGGCCGGCTACGACGGCGGGGTGGACGGAGAGGCCTACTCCAGCATCTTTTTCCAGAACGCCAACAACAGCGTCCGCGTGACGGACGAATTCATGCAGCAGGTGGAGCAGAACGGGGCCTGGGCGACGCGGGAGCGGCCTGCGGGCGAGATTGTCGATACCTATCCGGCTCGCGACCTGATGCGAAGGATCGCGGAATCCTGCCATGTCTGCGGCGACCCCGGAATGCAGTTCGACACGACGATCAACCGCTGGAACACCTGCAAAAACAGCGGGCGCATCAACGCGTCCAATCCCTGCTCCGAATACATGTTCCTGGACGATTCCGCCTGCAATCTGGCCTCCTTCAACCTGCTGAAGTTCGTCGACGCCGAAGGCCGATACGACGTGAGCGGATTTCGCAGGGCCGTGGACGTGATGATTACGGCTCAGGACATCATCGTCGAAAACGCGAGCTACCCGACCGAAAAAATCGGCAGAAACAGCGTCGATTTCCGCCCGCTCGGCCTCGGCTACGCCAATCTCGGCGCCCTGCTGATGTCGCACGCCCTGCCTTACGACAGCGAGGAGGGGAGGGATTTCGCCGCCGCGATCACGGCGGTCATGACCGGCGAAGCCTATCTTCAGTCCGCGCGCATCGCGGCCCAGCTGGGCCCGTTCCCCAAATATGCCCTGAACCGCGAACCTTTCCTGGAAGTCATGCGCATGCACCGGGCCGCCCTGCAGAACATCAACCCGAACCGCGTCCCCGCCCACCTGATGCAGGCTGCGAGGGAATGCTGGGACCTTGTCGTCCTCGAGGGGACCGTTCACGGCTTCCGGAACGCACAGGCGACAGTTCTGGCGCCGACAGGCACCATCGGCTTCATGATGGATTGCGACACGACGGGCGTGGAGCCGGATCTCGCCCTGGTCAAATTCAAGAAACTGGTGGGCGGCGGCATGATGAAGATCGTGAACAACACCGTTCCCGTCGCTCTGGCCAAGCTCGGCTACAGCGGGGAGGAGATCCAGGCCGTCACCCGCTACATCGACGAAAACGGGACCATCGAGGGGGCGCCGCGGGTCAAGCCGGAGCATCTGCCTGTCTTCGACTGCGCGTTCAAACCGCAGCATGGGACCCGATCGATCCATTACATGGGGCACATCAAGATGATGAGCGCCGTCCAGCCTTTTATTTCCGGCGCCATCTCCAAGACGGTGAACGTCCCGGAGACCATCACCGTCGAACAGATCGCCGATCTCTACATGCAGGCCTGGAAAATGGGCGTCAAGGCGATCGCCATTTACCGCGACAACTCCAAAAAGACGCAGCCCCTCAGCGCCTCCCGGGGGACGAAATCCAGGGAAGCCTCGGCTCCGCAGTTCAAGCCGGTCCGCCGCAAGCTCCCAGCGACCCGCAAGGCCATCACCCACAAATTCAGCATCGGCGGACACGAGGGCTACATCACCGTCGGGATGTACGACGACGGCCAGCCCGGGGAGATATTCCTGGTCATGGCGAAGGAGGGGAGCGCCATCTCCGGCATGATGGACTCTTTCGCGACGGCCATATCGCTCGCGCTCCAGTACGGGGTGCCTTTGAAGGTCCTCATCGACAAGTTTTCCCATGTAAGGTTCGAGCCCTCGGGTTTCACCGGGAACCGAGAGATCCATTACGCGAAGTCCATCGTCGACTATATCTTCCGTTGGCTGGCCTCCAAATTCCTCTCGCCGGAAGAGCAGATCAGGAGCGGCGTGCATGTTCAGGGCCCGGAGAATTCCGTGGAGCTGGAAGAGCCCTCGGCCCAGCATCCGCAAACCGAATCGTTCGAGGACCTCAAGTCCATGTACGCGCTCGACGACGCCCCCACCTGCGCCGCCTGCGGCAGCATCATGGTGCGCAACGGCTCCTGCTACAAATGCATGAACTGCGGGGAAACCAGCGGCTGCTCGTAGGGATGCCCGGAGGACTCCCCCTCTGCGCGTCGACCATCCCGCCTGCGTCTTCCGCGCCGCCGCCGATCGGAAGTTTTGAGAGAGGGGAAGACGGCGGAAATAACCACAGATAATAGGAATTTCACAAATTCCGGGAGGGGAAGCATCCTCCATGGAATCTGTGGAATTCGTGATTTAATAGAGCTATGCGCAAGAGCGGCATTCTGCTCCATCCGACATCGCTGCCGGGGGAATGGGGCATCGGGGACCTGGGAGCGTCGGCGTACCGTTTCGCCGATTTCCTCGCGGAGGGCGGCCAGCAACTCTGGCAGATTCTTCCCCTCGGCCCGCCCGGCCTCGGGTACTCCCCCTATCAGGCCTATTCCAGCATGGCGGGCAATCCTCTGCTGATCGATCTCCGGGAGCTGGTCGACCGGGGCTGGCTTTCCCCCGAAGACCTGCGCGACCCTCCGGAGTTCCCGGACTGCACGGTGGATTTTGAAGCCGTCGTCCCCTTCAAATCCAGGCTCCTCAAGAAGGCCGCGCGGACGTTCGCCCGGCGCGATTCCGACCCTCTCCGAAGCGCGTTCGCCCGCTTCTGCTCCGAGGCGGAGTTCTGGCTGAACGCCTTCGCCGAGTTCGCGGCACTGAAGGAAGCGAACGCCGGCTGCGCCTGGACGCACTGGGAGCGGAAAACAGGGATCCATGCGGACGATATCCTGGATCAGAAATTCATCCAGTTCGAGTTTTTCCGCCAATGGGATGCCCTGAAGAAGTATTGTAACCGGAGGGGCGTCCAGATCATCGGCGACCTCCCCATTTTCGTCGCCCACGACAGCGCGGATGTATGGTCCCGCCCGGATCTTTTCGATCTCGACGCGAATGGGAACCCGCGAAATGTCGCCGGCGTGCCTCCGGACTACTTCAGCAAGACGGGCCAGCGCTGGGGCAACCCCCTCTACCTGTGGGAGGAGATGGAGCGGACAGGCTATCAGTGGTGGATTGAAAGGGTCCGTTCCATGCTGAAAATGGTGGACATCATCCGTCTGGACCATTTCCGCGGTTTCGAGAAATACTGGCAGATCCCGGCCGGACGACCGACGGCGGAAGACGGACGATGGGTGGACGGTCCCGGGGACCGCTTTTTCCGGGCGGTGCGCGACGCTCTGGGCGAGGTACCGTTCCTGGCCGAGGATCTGGGTTATATAACGCCGGAAGTGCTGGCCTTGCGCGACCGCTGGGGTCTTCCCGGGATGCGCGTGCTGCAGTTCGCTTTCGGCGACCCGTCGCCCTCCAACCCGAACCGGCCCTACAATTTCGTTCGGAATTGCGTCGTGTACACGGGAACCCACGATAACGACACGTCCGCCGGCTGGTTTTCATCGTTAAGCCGGAGCGCGGAGGGCCGGGAAGAACTGGAGCGCGCGCTCCTTTACATGGGGAGCGACGGAAAGGATCCTGTCCGGGATTTCATCCGGCTCGCGCTTTCCTCGATCGCCGATTCTGCGATTCTGCCCATGCAGGATATCCTTGGCCTTGGATCGGAAGCGCGCATGAATCTTCCCGGGACCGTCGAAAACAACTGGCGCTGGCGCCTGCGGGCGGATCAGCTCAGCGCCGGGACGGCCTCCCGCCTGCGCGAGCTCAACCGGATATACGGCCGTCTGCCGCAAGACGGGGATCTTTCCGGATAGCCGTGAAATCGACAGGCAGGTTTCGGGGATAGACCCGGCACGCGGATCCGGGCCCCTCTCGCACAATACATGTCTTAAATGGGCAACGGAGGCCGTTCGGGCCCTCCCGGGGGCTACTTTTTTCTGCGGGGCTTTTCGCTTTCGTGCACGGGAAGGCAGTACTCCCGATACTTCGGGACGCGTCCGCGGACCACGTCGAAATAGATCCGCCTCAGTTCCCGGGTGACGGGGCCCATCTGCCCGGTCCCGATCGGCCTGTGGTCGACCCGCGTGATGGCGGCAACCTGGACGCCGGTCCCGCAGAAGAAAACCTCCTCCGCCAGGTAGATCTCCGTCCTGTCGATCGGCCGCTCCACCACCTCCAGGTTCATCTCGTCGCGCAGAAGCATCATCACCGTTCGGCGCGTGATCCCCTCCAGTATATTGTCCGTGATCGGGGGCGTGCAGGCGACTCCTTTGCGGACGATGAAGACGTTCTCCGCGGAGCCTTCCGAAACGTGCCCGTCCTGATTCAGCACAATCGCCTCGTCGAAACCGGCGCGCTGGGCATCCGTCTTGATGAACGCGGAATTGACGTAGGCGCCGCAGATCTTGCCCCGCGCAGGAATCATGTTGTCGTCGATGCGTCGCCAGGAGGAAATGGTGACATGGCTTCCCTCCTCGTTTTCCACGTAGGAACCAAAGGGGATCGAGACGATCGCCAGGTCCGCGTGCAGACTGTGCAGACGGACGCCGATGATCTCGTCGCTGAAATAGCAGATCGGCCGGACGTAGCAGTCGGTGCGGAAGTTTTCCGCCTGAAGGAGGCGGACCGTGAACCGCACCAGTTCGTCGGCGGAATGGGGAAGCTCCATCAGCAGGAGCTTCGCCGATTCCAGGAAGCGTGTGAAGTGTTCCTGCGGCCGGAAGAGAAAAAGCTGCCGCTCCCCGCTGTTCCAATAGCCTCGCAGTCCTCCGAACACGCCCGTGCCGTAGTTGAGTGTATGGGTCAGGACGCCGACCTTGGCGTCGCGATAGGGAACGATGCGGCCTTTAAAAAAAGCGAAACGGGGCAGAGTCACTCTTGATTCCTCCTGTCGATGAAGGGCGCCGGCTGCTTTCCGTGCCGGCGATATCATACCTCAGCAGCGGTCGTTTCAATACCGATTCCGCGAAATTTCGGCCTCGGCCGACCCGGGATGGGAGGTTCGGCCCTCGGGGCCCGAAGGGTCCGTGATCCCGGCCGAGGAGCCTTGCTCCCTCAAGATGGCGCACGCCGCACATCATACCTGAATCCGTGGACTTCTCCCGCGCGCGGGGACTCGAGAAACCGGGAGCCGGAATAAAAGTTCTCGGCGGGCCGGAGGATTTTTCCCGATTCCCCGTTGCCGCAGAAACAGCCGGATAATCCTGAAGTGCTGCGGTTATCGAGCATTGGATGGGCCTGCAAGCAGAAAAGTCTCAAAGTTGGAGGACCATACTCCCATGCGCAAAGCCCGCACCGCGCCCACTTCGACATTCTGCGGTTCAAGATCACTTTTCTTGACGCCGTTCGATAGGCGATTTTAGATGGAAGCGTCTATAATCATAAAGGCCCATGAAGGAGGGCGCGGCCGCCATGCCAGCCAATCTCACGCCGCAGTACCTGGCCGCCGAACAGCGGTTCAAGGACGCCGTCACCACCCAGGAAAAAATCGAGGCTCTCGAAGAGATGATGGCCCTGATCCCCAAGCACAAGGGGACGGAAAAAATGCGCGCGGACCTGCGCCGGCGCCTGGCGAAACTGCGCAGCGAGTCGCAGAAGAAACACGGCGCCTCCAAGGCCTCCGCGATGTATACGGTCCAGCGCGAAGGGGCGGGCCAGGTCGTCCTGGTGGGGGGCGCCAACTCGGGGAAGTCGTCCCTGCTGGCGCGCCTGACGAACGCCGCGCCGGAAATCGGCGACTACCCCTACACGACGCGCCTCCCCCAGCCCGGTATGATGCCCTTTGAAAACATCCACATCCAGCTGGTGGATATGCCGCCGATCGACGAGAACTTTTACGAGCCCTGGATGGGCGGCATCGTCCGGCAGGCGGATCTTGTGCTGCTTGTCGCCGACCTGGCCTCCGACGAGATGCTGGATGAAATCGACGGAGCCCTTCGCATCCTGGAAAGCTCCCGGATACGGCTCGCCGCGGAAGCCGAGCCCGCGCCGGATCAGCCCGCGCCGGTCCTCTGCCGCAGCGTCCTGGCGGCCAACAAATTCGATTCCCCGGGCGCCGCGGAAAACCTTGATATCCTCCGGGAGTTTTTCGGCGGCCGCTTCCCGATCACGGCCGTGTCGGCGGCTTCGGGTCACGGACTGGAGGAACTGCGGCGCAGGCTATTCGAGGAGCTGCGCATCGTGCGCGTCTACACCAAAGTTCCCGGGAAAAAGGCGGATCTTTCGAGCCCGCCCTTCATTTTAAGGCGGGGCAGCACGGTCCTGGACGCGGCCCGCGCCGTGCACAGGGATTTCGTCCATTCCCTCAAATTCGCGAGGGTCTGGAGCTCGCAAAGATCCGGCCGGTCGGTGAAGTACGAGGGGCAGATGGTGGAACGCACCCATACGCTGGAGGACGGCGACGTCCTCGAACTGCACGTCTGACGCCGGCGGCTCCCCGAAACGCGTCCTCACGCGACACCGTGTCCTGCGGCGCGAAAATTGGTATTATGCACTGCATGAGGCGCATCATTCCCATCCTGGCGCTGGTTCTCGGCCTGGCGGCGGCGCAGCGACGGGCCGAGGCGCAGGAAAACCCGCCCTCCTTCTCCGTGTCGGTCAATCTCGTGAAGGTGCCCGTCAGCGTGTTCGATACGTCGGGCAACATGGTCGCGTCCCTGAAAAGGGAGGATTTCCGCATTTGGGAGGACCAGGCCGAGCAGACGATACGCAGTTTCGGCGTGGACACGAATCCCGTGTCGGCGGTGCTGCTGCTCGACACGAGCATGAGCGGGAAATCGGAGCTTAAAAAGATCAAGGAAGCCGCCGAGAAATTCGCCGAAGCCCTGGAGCCGGGGGACCGGATATCGCTTTTCACGTTCGACGACCAGGTCCGCAGGATCCTGGACTGGACCGACGACCTGAAAAAGGTCCGGAGGGCCCTCTACCGCATACAGCCCGGATTCCGGACCGCTCTCTATGACGCCATGCTCACGGCCGCGCAGGATCAGCTCCGGGATATTGAGGGGCGCAAGGCCATCATCCTTCTGACGGACTGCCTGAACAACGAGAGCAGCGCCAGCTTCCAGGAAGCCTCGCGCGCCATCGTGCGCTCCCAGGCATCGTTCTACGTGGTCTCCAAGACCGCCATCGTGCGCGAGGAGGCGAAGAAGGAGCGCAGGGTCGTGATGCTCACGAACATTTACAGGAAGCTGTTCGGCACCGACGAGAATTACATCGATCAGTTTTTTGAGAAGCTGGAATCCGAAATGACCGAACTTGCGGAAAGGACGGGCGGACGCTGCTTCTTCCCCGCCGACTACGGCCAGATCAAGGGCATCTACGCGGAAGTGGCCCGGGAGTTGAAGAGCAAATATTACCTGACCTATGTCTCCAACCAGGCTCTATTGCCTAATTCCTACCACCGTATCGCCATCGAGTACCTGGGGCCGTCGAGCAAGATCATCTATCGCAGGGGTTATTACCATCAGCCTCTTCCCGCGGCCGGCTCCGCCAGGTGAAGCGGCCGATCCGGCGCGTCGGCGGAGTCTGCGGTTCATGAAAAAACTGTTACGGCTGCGCCCGCTTTGCTAGATTAAGGGGTTCGCAAGCGGGAGTCGACGCGGTGCTGTCGCGGTTTTTTTATCGATGGGAATGGTTTCTCTCGGGGCGTGACACCAATCGCAAAGTCCACCCTTTTGAATGGGGGCTCGATTGTATCCCCGCCCCGATCCCGGCGGAGGATCCGAAGCTTTACCTGATCGAATACGCGCGGCGCGCCCTTACCGACAGCGACGCCTACCATGCGTACGCCCCCCGGGGCGATTGGCGGCTGGAGGGGCGGCATCTGACCTTCACCAGCCCGATGCCGTGCGCCTATCCCGAAAACAACACGGTTCACGCCTGGTATTTCCCCGCGGATTCAGACGGACGCGTCGTGCTGGTTCTGCCGCAATGGAACGGGGACGCGCGCAGCCACATGTCTCTGTGCCGCATGCTGAACCTTTTCGGGCTTTCGGCGCTGCGCCTCAGCCTCCCGTATCACGACTTGCGGATGCCCGAGGGTCAAGTGCGGGCCGACTACATGCTGTCCCCGAACCTCGGACGCACGCTTCAGGCCGTGCGGCAGGCCGTGGTCGACGCGCGCGCCGCGCTCGACTGGCTCGAGTCGGTGGGATACACGAAATTCGCGGTCCTCGGGACCAGCCTGGGCTCCTGCGTGGCGCTCATAACCCTGGCGCACGACGGCCGTCTCGCGGTCAGCGTGCAGAATCATGTCTCGCCCTATTTCGCGGATGTCGTCTGGAGAGGGATTTCCACGCGCTACGTGCGCATGGGACTGGAAGGGCACATCACTCTTGAGGAGCTGCGCGAAATCTGGATGCCGATCAGCCCGAAGGCCTACTCGAAAAAGCTGGCGGGGACGGGGAAAAAATCCCTCCTGGTGCACGCGCTTTACGATTACACCTTCCCCCCGGACCTTTCACGGGTGGTCCTTCGGGACTATAGCGAACTGCATCTGCCCCATTCCGCCTTCGCGTTGCCCTGCGGGCACTACACTTCCGGGGTGTTTCCCTTCAACATCATCCTCGGATACGCAATGTGCCGATATCTCCGGAAAAACCTGTGAAGAGAATCCCGCGAACTTTGGGGGGTGCTTCAGGGCATTGATAGCTCGTTCCGCGAGGCCGGCGTCGGAGCCGAAGCAGAGCCCTATTGGGATTCGGACTCGGCTTTGGTGACGTTTTCAGCCTGCAGACCTTTGGGGCCGCGCGTGACTGTGAACGAAACGGTCTCTCCTTCGGTCAGCGTTCGAAAGCCGCTCATTTGAATGGCCGTGTGGTGGACAAAAACATCTCCGCCGGTGGCCCTTTCGATGAATCCATAGCCTTTGGCGTTATTGAACCACTTGACTTTCCCAATCTCTTTTTCCATGGGAATTCCTACTCCTATTCGCCTTGATGCAAATTCCTGCCCGACCCGGCGACAGCCGCGGGGCAGCCAAATGAAAAAGCCGCCCTATCTTCGGCGGCCGCCACCCGGTCTGGACCCGGCCCTATACTACGAGGCAAACCTCGTCGTGTCAATCAGAATAAGCTTTCTCGCGTATCCGGTTATTTATGGCTGAGAGAAAGGGCAGGGAACCGCGGGCATACACCGACAAAACACTGACCGGCGCTGAAATGCGGGCGGTGTACAAACGCAGCGTATGTCGGCGGTCATCGGTGGTCCATTTTTCTGTGGTCCATTTTTCTTTCCCGGCGTAACTGACCGGATGCTTTTTCGCCGCGCGCCCGGCCAGCGCCCGAGGCCGCTTTCGGTCTCCGTCACGCTCGATCTTCGCCGTCGGAGACGGGACCGGCCGCCGCCCAGGATTTCTATTCCATCGCTGCGTCTTTGCGGGTACCCTTGTGTCCGTGCGCCCGGAGCGGCCTTGAGGGACAAAACAGGTGAAAGAGGTTTGAATCGATGAAAGACCATCGCATGGGATTATTCTCCGGAATGGGAATGGTCATCGCCAACATGATCGGGGCGGGCGTGTTCCTGAGCACCGGGTTCATGGCTCAGGAATTGACGCCCGGACAGATACTTCTGGCCTGGGTCATCGGGGCGTTTCTTGCGCTGGCGGGAGCCAGGGCCTATGCGGGGATAGCCCGGATCGTTCCGCAGTCGGGCGGCGAGTACCAGTACCTCTCCACACTGGTCCACCCCGCTCTGGGATATCTCGCCGGATGGGCCTCGCTGCTCCTGGGGTTCTCGGCCCCCATCGCCATCGACGCCGTGGCCGCAGGAGCTTTCGCCAAAACGCTGACCGCGGCCGTCGACGCGAGAACGTTCGCGGCGGTCCTGATTGTGCTGATGACGGCCGTGCACGCCGTCGGTCTGCGATTTTCGGTCACGACCCAGAACTTGCTCGTGATCGTCAAGTTGATCCTGGTCGTCGGTTTCGTGGCCGCAGGCCTGGCGGGGGGACGCAACGCCTGGCCGACATGGACGCCGCCCAACCCCTCGGAGGGCTTTCCCCTCGGGCCTTTCATGCAGAACCTTTTTTACATCGCCTTCGCCTTCAGCGGCTGGAACGCCGCGGTCTACGCGGCGTCGGAGTTCAGGAATCCCAAGCGCGACGTGCCCCGCGCCATGATGCTGGGATGCGGCGTCGTGGGCGTCCTGTATCTTTTCGTGAACTGGGTTTTTGTGGCCAACCTCACGCCGGAACGATGCAAAGTGGTTTTCACTTACGAGACGGCGCGCATCACCCTGGGACATTTGATCATGAAGGACCTGATCGGCGATGTCGGCGCGGCGTGCATGTCGGTGCTGGCGATCGTCGCCTTCGTTTCCGCCGTGAGCGCGATGACGTTCCTGGGGCCCCGCGTCTATGCGGCGATGGCCCGGGACGGGTTCCTGCCGCGGATCCTGCAGGGCAGGGAAGGAAAACCGCCCGTCGGAGCGGTCGTGCTCCAGGGCGCTATCGCCCTGTTCCTGGTTTACGCGTACCGGCTTCAGGAAGTCCTCAACAACGTCGGTGCGATCCTGACGCTGTTTTCCGCCCTGACGGTGTTCTCATTGTTCTGGGTCCGTTTCAAACGCAAGGATTGCGAGCAACCGGCCGCCGCGGCCCTGACCGCCGCCCTGCTCTATCTCCTTCTTTCCGGAGTGATGCTCTACTTCGGATTCAAGAAGTCCCCGACGCTGAATCTCTGGGTGGGAGCCAGCATCACGGCCGCGCTGATAGGTTATTTTATCACAAGGCGCCGGACGGACGCCCGGAACGCACGCGCCGCGCTTGAGCGGGACGCGGGCCGCTAGAATCAGGCGCCGGGGGATCTTTTCGGAGAAATAAATTGCGGCTCCCCGCTGGAGCAAGCGCAGGTGCGGGCCGTCTATTTGATCTTTGCTTTTCCTTGGCCTATTATTAGTCGCGCAGGGCCCGCTTCAACGGCGAGCGCTGTTCCATCAGGAGGCTGCGATGAGCACTTTGAACCCTTCTCCGAACGCTCCGAAACCGGCCGTTCAGGAAAGAAGCCTGATCCCCGAACCTGTCAAGCTGGTTCTGCTTCTGATTCTGCTTCTGGCCGTTGTGTTCCTCTACTACGACAGGTCTCATTCCAAGAGGTCCTATCAGGCTCAGATCGCCGGCCTGGCCGAACAGATCCAGGCGCTTGAAAACAACAGCCGCGCCGCAGAATCCAATCTCTCAGCCCAGATCGCGAGCCTGAGAGCGGATATCCTGGGCACGCAGGAAGCTGTCGGGAGCACCAAGGCCGAATTGAAGAAGACGGCGGCGCAGATACAGGCGGAAGGGCAGAGGACCAGGCGCGAGCTGTCCCAGGCCCTGTCCAGCAAGGCAGATGCCGCGCTGGTGGACGCCAAGGTCCAGGCCGCCAAAACCGAAGCCGAGAGCAAAATCGGGCAGGTCAGCAGCGAGGTGGGAGGGGTCAAAACGGAGGTCACCGCGGTCAAGACCGACCTGGCCGCCACACGGCGTGACCTGGAAGGGACCCAGCGCCAGCTGATCGACGTTCGCGAAACGCTCAGTTCCGCCATCGCCAAAAATTCGACGGAACTGGCGCAGCTGCGTCTCAAAGGGGAGCGCCTCTACACCGAGTTTATCCTCCCGAAAAAAAACCAGGTCACGAGGGTCGAGGATATCCGCCTGATCTTGACGAAAACGGACCGCAAAAAAGGCAAATTCAACCTCAAGATTCTCGTGGACGACAGCCAGCTGGAGAAGAAGGACCGCGTCATCAACGAGCCCATTCAGTTTCTTGTCGGCCAGGACCGTCTGCGCTACGAAGTCGTGATCAATTGGGTGGAAAAGGACAGGGCCGGAGGCTACCTCAGCGTCCCCAAAGACAAGTCTCTTGCCGCCGAGAGGCCGAAATAAAAAGGATCCGGGATTGAAGGCCGGCGTTTGACAAGGGTCCGGGCGCCTCAGAGCCCTGCGGCCCGTCAGATTTCCGTCCGCGCAAGGTCGCGCACGAACAGCAGCAGCAGCTGGACATCCTTGAGGAAGTAAAGGACGGCCTTGTCGGGACGGACCAGGCGCGCGTTCAGACGGCGCGCTCTTCGCCAGAAAAGCTTCTGGTCGGTGCGCGAATACGTCAAACGCTTCGCCATGCGGAAATTCAGCCCCCGGAACATCAGCGCCCATCGGGAAGGCACCCGAAGCTCGGGAAAGTGGATGCGGGCCCTTGCATGGGCCAGCTGAAGCTCGGCCGAGCGCAGGTTTCGGCGGACCTGCTGGCGCAGCCGCTTGATTTCCTCCTGCAGCCGAATCTCCGCCTCGCTGCGTTTGCGCGTCTGCAGCCAAAGCTCCTCCATCTCCAGCGCCAGGGACAACCAGTTTCGCGCCAGGCTTCGTATCTCGCGGAATCGGCGCGCAAAATGGCGCCATCGGGACTCCACGGCGAACCCCGGCCTGCGGTCCGTGCGGTGTTTGAGGCGGAAGAAACCGTGGACCATCGGGTGTCCGCCCTCGATCAGGGCGGAATTCTTATACCAGATGAAATTGATGAAGATGTTCCAGTAGTTTTCGGGATTGGCCCGCGCGAGCACGTCCCGCATATAGCTGAACGAGTAGAAGCTCTTCCAGGCGTTCCGGTAGGATGCGGATAGTTGTCCGGGCGCGAAATTCGGGTGCCGGACCGTTTCATGAAAGGAATCGTATTCGTTCAGGTCCGGATTCATGGGCTCTCCGCCCTCAACCATGCGCACGTGATCCCTCGATCCCGGTATCGGCGTCAGCATGAAAAAGGAGGCCTGTTCGACGCCGAGCTCGTTCTGCAGACGGCGCACGTCCTCCTGAATGGATTCGGGCGTGTCGAAGGGGAAACCGAAGATGTAGGCGACATGCGTCGCTATCTTCGCCTCATGCCAGGCGGCGATCAGATCCCTGTAATCCTGAACCTTGTTCTGGGTCTTTCCGGCGGCCTTCAGATTCTCGGGATTGATGCTCTCCATCCCGATGAATACCTGCGTGCAGCCGGCGCGCGCGGCCAGAGGAATGAAATCCGGTATTTTGTGCGATTGGGTGTCCACCTGGATCATGAACTGGATCGGGATGTGTTCCTCTTCCCGCAGACGCACCAGCGTCTCAAAGACTTCGCGCCAGAGACTGTTGCGCGCGAAATTATCGTCCGTGAAGAAATAGAAGAAAATTCTGTGAAGGCGGTAATTGTCCCGCAGCGTCCGGGCGAGAAGTTCAGGGGAGCGGACGCGCATCTTCCTCCCCTGCACGTTGATGATTGAGCAGAAACTGCAATTGAAGGGGCATCCCCGGCTCAGATCGATGGTGCCGAAATTCGAGGCGACGAATTTCTTGAGATAGTCCCGTTGAATCACGGGCATCGGACTGGAGGAGATATCGGGCTTGCGGTCCAGGAAATCGTACACCGGCCGCAGGCGGTCCTCGACCGCGTCGCGCAGCAATTCCGCCCAGGTCTCTTCCACCTCCCCCTTCACGACGGAAACCCCGAGGTCGATCAGTTCCTGAATCTCCGGAGTGATTCCCGCGGACAGAGCGAGCATGCCGCTGACATGGAAACCGCCGATAAGAACCTGAAGGCCGCCCGCCCGGAATCTGCGGGCGAGGTCCGCCGCCCGCGGAAATTGGTTGGTCTGTACGCCGACCAGGGCGACCACGGTGCGCCTCCCGGGAAGCCGATGGGATCGGAGGATCCTCTTGAAAGGGATGGCCTCGACGGTGTCGTCGTAAAGCTCGACCTCAAGCTCGACATCCTCGCCCAGCAGCCCGCGCCTGGCGACATCCCGGGTGAGGCCGTGCAGGCACGCGAGCGTGTTGCTGGGCAACACGCCGCGAAAATGGCGGATTACATACCCTTCGTCGTCGTATTTGGACGGCTTTATAAGGACAATGCGAACCTTTCTATGTTTCGGCGCGACTCTCAATAAGCTCTTTCTCACAATCGTTCCCTATCCTTGGCGATAAAGCACAAGATCGCTAATGATAGGGCCTGCGCGTCCCCGCCGCAATAGGCGCCGGGCCCTTTTACAGAGCTTTTACAAAGCGCCGAGGCTGTCGGGGGCATGACGGATGTCCGGATGGAGACGGCGCGGCGGCTCAGGGCGGTTCCTCCTGAGCCGAGGGACGCCGCAATCCCCATGATCCCAAACCTTTATCGGGATCATCCGGGGAACGCGCGGTCAGTCTTCCGAGATGTAGCAGACGTTGTCCTTGCGGATAAAAAACCTGGGGCCGCGGGCCGTGAGGCCGATGCTGAAGCAGTGTTGGTCGTAATAGCGGATGTGGCCGCGGAATCGTTCGCCGTTCTTAAGGACGACGGTGACCTTCCGGTGCGAATCAACCAGAGATTTCAGAAAGGTCGCCTCCGATCCGGTCTCTTCCCGGGGAGAGAATTCCGGGGGTCCCTGGTTCCGGACATATCGCGGCGGCTGTCTTTTCCTCAAGGGACGCCTTCTTATAAAGTACATGTTCTATTCCCTGACGCCGTTTCCGGCCGCGATCGGCCTCGAGGCATCGGTGATCCATTCGCTCCACGATCCCGCGTAAAGACGGCCCATTCCCAGGCCTGCATAAGCCATGGCGACGAGGTTGTGCGCCGCCGTGACGCCGGATCCACAATAGCAGATCACGTTTTCCGGAGGAACCGATTTCATGAGCCGCTCAAACCGCTCGCGCAGCTCATCCGGCGGCAGGAAGGTGCCTTCCCGGCTCAAGTTCAGTTCATAAGGATGGGACACGGCGCCGGGAATGTGTCCCGCCACAGGATCTATCGGCTCGACTTCTCCCCGGAATCGCGGCGCGCTCCGCGCGTCCAGGATCAGATAACGCGGGTCGCGCATCATTTCAAGGACCTGCTCGGCGCGGACACAGGCTCCGGGAGTCTCATGAGCTTGGAAGTGCCTGGGCGCCCGACGCTCCGGCCCGCTCCTCTTCGGCAGTCCCAGCCGGATCCATGAAGCCCAGCCGCCGTCCAGCAGGGCCGCCTGCCCGTGCCCGGCCCAGTGCATCATCCACCACAGGCGCGCGGCCATGGAACCGCCCGAATCGTCATAGGCCACGACCTGGACCGAGGAATCGACGCCCCAGGAGGAGAGGGTCCGGGCGAAATGCGCCATTTCGGGAAGCGGGTGGCGTCCCGTCTTCCCCGGAATTTTCGTTCCTGAGAGGTCCTGGTCCATGTGGGCGTAAACCGCGCCCGGGATATGCGTTTCGAGGTAGTCGCGCCGTCCCCTTTCCGTATCGTCCAGAGAAAACCGGCAGTCCACGACGGCCCAGTCCGGATCTCCTATATGCGCGCGCAATTCCGCGGCGCTGATAACAGCGTTGAACATGAACCGCCCTCTTTGCGTTGGTCCCCGTCTTCGAACAAAAAATAATAGCGTGCAAAGGAGTCGGTCACAACCCAATAAGCCGTATTCAAATTTATTCGGCGCACGGGGATCGGCCGCAGATCCCTCCGTGGTTTCCTGCATCATGGGCGCATGTTAGAATGATTTTATGCAAAAAGGAGCAACCGCCATGAAACGTCGCGAGTTTCTGAAGCAGTCCGCCGCCGGAGCAGCGGCCATATCCGTCCTGGGCCGAATGTCCCCGCGTCTGTCCTACTCCGGAGAGCAGGCAGCCAGCATCGCCCTCGT
>CAYZTZ010000035.1:18026-26082 GCA_964481255.1 uncultured Acidobacteriota bacterium
TCGTTAAAACGGAGGACAGGGCCAAAGGCATCGAGGCCGCCCTGAAATTGATGGACTTTCCGTCTCCGAAAGGCAAAAAGGTGCTCATCAAGCCCAATTTCAACACAGCAGACCCCGCTCCGGGCTCCACGCACAACGACGTGCTCCGGCAGCTGGCGCATGAAATGAAGGCGCGCGGCGCGTCCGGACTCGCGATCGGGGACAGCTGCGGCCCCGGAAACACGAAAACGGTCATGGAACAGAAGGGCATCCCGGCGCTGGCTCAGGAGCTGGGCGCCGACGTGATCAATTTCGACGAGCTTCCGGCCGACGGCTGGGTTCACTTCAATCCGCCGGGATGCCACTGGAAAAACGGTTTCGATGTGGCAAAGCCCGTCGTTGAGGCGGAATACCTCCTGTGGACATGCTGCCTCAAGACCCATCAGTTCGGAGGCGTGCACAGCATGTCTCTCAAGCTCGCAGTGGGCGTGACGAAGAAGAACTCGCGGTTCACCGATCTGCACGCCGATCAGGCTGCTATCCGTCCGAAGATCGCCGAAATCAATTACGCTTTCAGGCCTCACCTTATCGTCATGGACGGGGTGGACATCTTCGTGGACGGCGGTCCCATGACGGGAAAGCTGGTCCGCGCGGGCGTCGTCGTGGCCGGGACGGACAGGATCGCGGTCGACGCCGTCGGCCTGGCGGTCCTCAAGCACCACGGTTCCAACGATGCGATCATGTCCAGGAAGATTTTCGAGCAGGAGCAGATGGCGAGGGCGGTGGAACTGGGACTGGGCGTCCGGTCGCCCGGCGGGATCGAAATCGTGACCGCGGACCCGGAGAGCCGGGATTACGCCGCAAAGCTCAAGGAAATCTTGGCCCGCGGCTGATGAGGCCCGGGGATGCGACAACGGCCGAAGAGGCAAAAGGATCCGGGGATAAAAGGTCCGGGATGCCCGATGGCGGCGTCTGCCCTTTTCTCATCGCTCTTCGCCCCTGTCTCTTCGCTTTCCCGGCAGGCATGAACGAAGCCGGAGGCGTCAAAATATGCGCGTCGCCCTGATCAACACCAATCGCATGCAGCCCCCTGTGGCGCCCATCGCCTTGGATTACCTGGCCGAGGCTCTCCATGCCGCGGGACACCGCGTCGAGGTGCTGGACCTCTGCTGGGAGGAAGACGCCCACGCCGCCGTCGACCGTTTCCTGAAGTTTTCCGATTTCGGCCTTGTCGGCGTAACTCTTCGCAATACCGACGACTGCGCCTTCACCGGGCGGCAGTCTTTCATTTCTGCGTGCGTCGAAATTGTTGGGCGCGTCAAGGAAAACACAGGCGCGCCCGTCGTCCTGGGCGGCGTGGGATTTTCCGTCATGCCCGAGGCCGTCCTGTCCGCCTCGAACGCGGACTTCGGGGTTTGGGGGGAAGGGGAATTCGTCCTGCCGCAGCTGGCGGGCCGTCTGGAGAAAAACGAAGAGTGGCGCGACCTGCCGAATCTTCTTTGGAAGGACGGCGGGCAATGGCGGCGAAATGCCTGCACCGCCGGATCCCTGAACGAGCTTCCCCCCATGAGCCGCAGCTGGATCGACAACCCGCGCTATTTCCGTCTGGGGGGGCAGGCGGGATTCGAGACAAAGCGCGGCTGTTCCGGAGAATGCGTGTACTGCGCCGACCCCGTGGCCAAGGGATCCCGGGTGCGGCTCAGGCCTCCGGCGGCGGTCGTGAACGAGCTGGAACGGCTCCTGGAGCAGGGCGTGGATACCCTGCACACCTGCGACAGCGAATTCAACATTCCCGAATGGCACGCCTTGGAGGTGTGCCGGGAGATACGGCGGCGCGGTCTGGGCGATAGATTGCGCTGGTACGCCTATTGTTCACCCGCCCCTTTCTCCCACAAGCTTGCCGCTGAGATGCGCGCCGCCGGATGCGCGGGAATCGATTTCGGCGCGGACAACGGAAGCGAAGAAATGCTGAGACTTTTGGGGCGCGATTTCGGGCGGATCGATATCCGCAACGCGACACGCTGGGCGAAGCGGGAAGGCATGGCCGTCATGCTCGACCTGCTGCTGGGTTCGCCGGGCGAGTCCGGCGACAGCATTGAGCAGACAGTGGAGCTGGTCAAGGGGGCGGATCCGGATTGCGCCGGCGTTTCTTTGGGCGTTCGCGTCTATCCGGGCACGGAGCTTTCCAGGCGGGTTGTTTCCGAAGAGAATCTGGGCGGCCTGATCGGCGGCCGCGACGGTTTTGATCCTCTTTTCTTCCTGGAGCCGAGGATCGCGCCCTTCGTTCATAAATGGCTGGACGCGCTCATCGGCGAGGACCGCCGTTTTCTCTTCTTTGATCCCTCGAGGCCGAATCAGAATTACAACTACAATTCAAACCAGCGGCTGGTTGAAGCTATTCAGCAGGGATACCGGGGAGCGTTCTGGGACATCCTCCGCCGCATGCCCTCCTGAGGCGCGCTTGGCTCGTGAACCCCTTGATCTAGCGATCCAGCGGGTTTTCATCGAGAAAACGGCGGATGTTCTCGCGAAGACGCCTGATCTCCGGCGTGCTCAGCCAGGGGTTGGACAGGTGCCGGACGATGTCGGCCTCCGTCAAGCCCAGACGGAGCCCTTCCTCCACCGCGACGGCGTATCCCTCGATCTCTGTGGGCCGGTCTACATAATGGATGCTGTGGTCCCAGAGGTTCTTCCCCTCCGCGAGCTGGCGAAGGTGCGTGAGTTCATGCGCAAGGTCCAGGTATAGGTCCACCGGGGTTGCGGTACGGTAATAGCCTTCCATCAGAACAATCGCGGGGATCATGACGTCGACGTGAAGGTACCCGTCCTCCCGCGGCCTGATTTTCACGCGGGCCGAATCCAGGAGGGGCCCGAGGGGCGTGTTCCGGGTGGCGATGCGACGGACCACGGGGCTCTCTTCAATCCGCGGCAGAAGCGCCCGGTACGGATGCATGCCGCAGGGAAGCCCCCGAACAACCTGTGCGTATTCCGGCAGTTCAATCATAGACAGACTCACCATATGGGCCGCGCCCGAAGGTTGGTCCAGCGGCCGTTCATGCAGTCACCTGTCGCACGGCTGCTGCAGAGCCGTGCTCCATGAATATAATTGCGGCGCGGACGAGGTTCCAGAGGCTGTTTCATAACCGGGAGATTTAAGGGATGGCTTTAATGCATCATTCATTTAAGGCCACCAAGGGAGCTGGCATGCGAGTTTTGAGACATCCTCTCCGGCCCCGTCTGTCGGTCCTTGCCGTTTTTACCTGCCGCAAAGCCCTGCAGATCCGGCTTTTATGAAGGTTATCATGCCGCGCAAGGCTCAGCCGAGGGTGTGTTCCAGGACGATCTTGACGCCGATCGCCAGCAGGATAAGGCCTCCGATAATCTCGACGCGTTGGCCCCACCGCGGCCCGATCCGCCGGCCCAGAAGCATTCCGGCACAGGTGAAACCGGCGGCCACGATGCCGATGACCAAAGCCGGCACAATAATGGCGGACCCAAGCAGGGCGAGCGTAAGTCCGACGGCCAGGGCGTCGATGCTCGTCGCTACCGAGAGCATCACGAGATCCCAACCCGAGGTGGGGTCGTTGGGAGCGCGACGGCCTCCATCGACGGCGCTCAGAGCCCCGCGGATCATGCGTGCGGCCACAAAGGTCAGGAGAGCGAACGCCAACCAGTGGTCGAAAGCGGCGATGTACCTGTGGACGGCGACGCCGGCAGCCCAGCCTATGGACGGCATGAGCGCCTGGAACAGGCCGAAATGAAAGGAGAGGCGGAACACGTGCCGCGCTGTCAGGGGGCTGACCGTCAGGCCCGCGACAATGGCCACCGCCAGGGCGTCCATGGACAGGGCCACCGCAACCGCAAGCAGGCTCAACCACCCCATGGATATTCCATCCCGAATCCGCGATAATCTATCGCGTGCTTTCCATCGTTTGCGCCGTCAAGCCCGCCGCAAGGGAGGTCGTTCCGGCTCCGAGCAGCGCTTGGCATAAGATGGAGAGAGCATTATACAGGAAAGGCCCGAGGCCCGCGCGACATAAGGCGGCGCCTGGAAGGCATGCCGGGAGGTTTCCATGAAATGGTCTTTTTCCATAGCGCGCGTTTTCGACATCGACATCAAAATCCACGCCACGTTCGTCCTGATTCTGCTGCTCGGCGCGATTCAGTGGGGCGGGCCGAACGGTTATGCGGGAGCCCTGTTCGGAATCGCCCTGATGCTTCTGCTGTTTTTATGCGTCGTGCTGCATGAGCTCGGCCACAGCCTGGTGGCGAAGACCTTCGGTCTGCCGGTCCGCGAAATCATCCTCCTTCCCATAGGCGGCGTGGCCCAGCTGGAAAAGAACCCGCAGAATCCCCTCCATGAACTTCTGGTCTCGGTGAGCGGGCCGCTGGTCAATCTGGTGATCGCGTTTTTCCTGATCACGGTCGGCGGAGCCGCGGGGTCCTTCGAGGCTCTGAACGCCCGCGGACTGGTTACCGGACAGCCGCCGCCCGTCTCCGTCGACGCGATGCTCGCGTGGCTGCTCGCCGCCAACGTGACCCTCGCTCTGTTCAACCTGATCCCGGCGTTCCCCATGGACGGGGGAAGGGTCCTTAGAGCCCTGCTGTGGTTTTTTGTCGGTTTCTCCAAGGCCACGCGGATCGCTTCGGGCATCGGGCAGATGCTGGCTGTCTTCGTCGGCCTGTGGAGCGTTTTGAACGGCCACATATTGCTGGCCCTGATCGCGGCCTTCATTTTCCTCGGGGCGGGCCAGGAATGGGCGGCGGAGCGGGCGAGGGCCATTTTGTCGACGCTGCGTGTCGGGGACGCCTACAACAAACACGCTCTCACCATTGGTCCCGCGGACCGAGTCAGCACCGTGGTGCACCTTCTCCTGACGAGCTATCAGCCGGACTTCGCCGTAATGCAGGGGGGCTCTCTGCTGGGGGTGGTGACGCGGGACCACGTGCTCCGCGCCCTGGCGATGAATGTGGAGGATCAATATGTAACGGCGATTATGGAACGGGATGTGCCTCCCTTTCAGGTCTCCGACGAACTCGACTCGATCCGCAACGAGATGCAGTCCAAAGGGAAGCGCGTCGGCGCGATCTATGACGGCGAAAGGTTCATGGGCCTGGTGAGCCTGGAGGACATCAGCGAGGCGATGCTGATTGCGGCGTTCCTCGCCCAGCAGGAGCAGCGCCGTCTTGCCCAGGCCGGCGTCCATTAACCCGCTTGGAGCGGGATAGCGAATTTCGTCGGAGTTTGCGCGCGATTGGAAATGCATCAAGCCCCGGCCTGGGCGAGAGGAATGCCGCGGCCGCGGCTCTTGGCCCTCGCCTGCGCCGCACAATATTTTCATGCGGCGCAACTTTCCGATCGGCCCTTTCGCGACCCGCGGAAACAGCTCGATTCTACTTTGCCGTTTCCTGCATCAGCTCAAGATCCAGGGTGACCTGGACTTCATTCCCCACAACCACGCCCCCGGCGTCCAGTGTTCGGTTCCAGCTGACGCCGTAATCCTGCCGGTTCAGACGGGTCGTCGCGGTCGCCCCGACGCGCGTTTCACCTCGCATGCCTTTGACGATGGGAGTGGCTTCCACGTTCAGAGTAATCTCCCTCGTAACGCCGCGCATCGTCAGGTCGCCGACAAGATTGAACCTGTTGCCGCTCACGCTTTCCACGCGCTTGGATTTAAATGTGATCGTCGGGTAGGCGGCGGCGTCAAAAAAATCGGCGCTGCGCAGGTGCTCATCGCGCTTCGGCTCGCGCGTGTTGATGGATGCGACCTCGATAACGGCTTCCGCCTTGACGGTGGCGAAGTTTTTGCCGTCAAAAGCGACCTTGCCGGATATTTTGCTGAAATCGCCGCGCACATTGGTGATCATGAGGTGTTTGACCTGGAAATGGGCGGAGGAGTGCGACGCGTCGATCGTCCAGTTTGACTGCGCCATCGCAGGCTGGATGGTCAGTATAAGCAGCGCGGCGGAAACCGCCAAAACATTATTTCTCATGGGAAGGATCCTCCTTGAATAAGATCGGGCTGCCGGCGGGACCTCCACTTCCTTCTTATTCAGCCCCCCTCCGGCCTTGAGGCTTATAAGATTGGGATATCCATTATGCAATGCAGGGCCTCCTATTCGGCCTGATGCGCCCGGGGAATGAGCTCCCCGGCCTGCATGCGCCTCGGAATGAATCTGCAGCCAGGCCCGCTGCGGAGAAGCGCGGCGCAGAAAACCTGGATGCCGTCATCGGCCCATCGCGAGCGTGACAACCTCCCGGAATTTCCTGACGATGTAATAGTGATCCACCTCCACCATGAGCAGCGCGCAGGCGGGCGCGGCGACGAAATCGCGCAGAAGAGGATGCTTGGCGAGATAGAGATTCTCCAGTTCCCGCCTCTCGGGGCCGCTGATTTCCTTGACCGAGCCTGTGGCGGTGACGGCTACGGCGCCGCTGAAATCGGACTCGCGGTTCGAGCGGTTGTCGATGACCATGACCGCCCTGGGCGCGTCCGCGATGTTCCGATATTTGCGGGTGGACCGGAGTGTGGCGAACACGAGGAATTTCAGGTCGTCGGTCGCAGCGAAAGCCACGAGGCTTCCATAGGGCCCCTTTTCACCCTGCGTCCCCAGGACGGCGAGGAGCTGGCTGGAGAAGAGGCTTTTGAGAAGCTCCTTCAGTTCATCGTTTTCAGTCACGCGGATGCCCCGAAGGCATTATAATTCAAAAGGCCGATACCTTGGACGAATGTTATACGCAACCGCTCCGCTGCCGGGTCTGAGGGGGCTGGGACCGCACGACGGCGCGCGGTCCGCTTGTCTCTTTTCGTCAGCGCCGCCGTGCTTGGACGAGATGAGGTGAAGTCTATGCCTCTGGATTCAGACCGTTCATTTTCAGCTTCCTACGACTCGCTCACCAAGTTTATTACCGCAGGTCTCTTCGTCGTTCTGGTTGTTGTCACGATAGCCGCGAAAAGCATGCTGCTTGGATGCCTTTTGCTTTTGATCCACGCGTTGGGCTACGCATATTCACCGAGGGGCTATAATGTCTCGGAAGGATGGCTGAGCGTGCGGCGCCTTATCGGAAACGTGCGCATCCCCCTCAGCGGCGCGCGCGAGGTACGTCCCGCGGTCCCGGACGACCTCAAGGGCTGCATCCGTATATTCGGCAGCGGCGGCTTCTTCGGCTATTACGGCCTTTACAGGACGTCGAAGCTGGGCAAAAGCAGTTGGCATGTGACGAACCGCGACAACGCCGTGGTGCTTATCACCGCCGGAAAGACCTACGTCCTGAGCCCGGACGACGTGAACGGTTTCGTGATGGCGGTCCAATCGGCCGCGGCAATGCCGGCCGATCCGCGTGTTGACGCGGCTTCGGGCTCCGCTCTGGCCGGTCGCGGCAGGGAACGCGTGGGGATGGTGGTCGGGGTCGGCATCGGGATCCTGGTGGCATTGCTCGTCGCGGCATCCCTCCTGTATTCTCCGGGGCCGCCGAAATACACTCTGACTCCGGAGGAGCTCGTGATCCACGACAGGTTTTACCCGGCCCGGATAAAAGCCGCGGAGGTTGACGTCGAAGGCATTCGGGTTGTGGACATCGGCACGGACGCGCATTGGAAGCCGACGGTGCGCACCAACGGTTTCGCCAACGCGCACTACAGGGCCGGGTGGTTCCGGGTGGCCGGCGGCGAAAAAGTCCGCATGTATCGGGCCGACAGCCGGCGTCTCGTGCTTCTGCCGTCGAATGGCAAGGGCGAACCTGTACTCATCGAGGTCGCGGAGCCTGAGAAATTCATCGAGCAGGTCCGGAAGGCCTGGCGGTAGCGGATGAATTCCGCTTGGCGATGGACTGCGATTTTTCGAAACTCCGGGAAGCGGTCTGGACGCGTCTGCGGAAACGATCGGTTCACGAGCGATATTCGAGCGGACGTCGAACGCTCCGCACGGGTGCGATTGGGTCGTTCCCAGGACAGCCGGCTTGACTGGGGGGGATGGGCCGTGTAGAGTTACTCGCCGTGGGGCTGTAGCTCAGCTGGGAGAGTGCCTGACTGGCAGTCAGGAGGTCACGGGTTCGATCCCCGTCAGCTCCACCAAT
>CAYZTZ010000036.1:0-25013 GCA_964481255.1 uncultured Acidobacteriota bacterium
GGACAGTCACCCGTGTCCCCAATATATTGGGGACACGGGTGACTGTCCCCCTTCGCTTGGCTATAATAGTCGGGTGAAGGCTGCTCTGGACGCCCGATGTCCCGCGGAGGGTCTATGCCTTTGAAACTATGGCCGGTCGGTGCGTTTTTGCTGGTTCACCTCGCGGCACAGGGAGCCGCGGCGGCTCAGAATCTCTCCGATGCGGCCGAGAGCGAGAACGCGCGTCTCTATAAGGAAAGCATTATCGGGCTGATGGTCCAGGTCGGCAGGATGTCCATCCTGGAACAAAACCAGAAAATCGACGCCATATTGGCCGAACAGGCCGAGAGCAAGACGCCGAGGTCGGACTTTCTTTTCTGCTCGGGACTGGCCTTTCTGGGAGACGACAGGGCGCAGGCGTGTCTGGGGTACGCATATGAAAACGGGCGAGGCATCGTCGCCGACCTCAAAGAGGCCTACGTTTGGTATACCATTGCCTTGGACAACCCCAGCACCGAAAAGGAGACCAGGAAAAGGATTCAGGCGGACAGGGAAAGGGTCCATAAGGCCCTTCAGGCGGCGGCTCGCGCTCCAACGGACGAAGAGCTGGAAAGCCTTGTGAGAGCGCAGAAGGAGCGGATGGTTCTCTACCTGGCCGAAATAAGGAATACAAGGCTTTAGGCCAGGCGGCCGCACGCAGTCTGTCTGAGATCCGGGCCGCCTGAGGCGATCTGCCGCGGGACATCCTGAAGGAGGAGGCGCATATGGTCCTGTCACGGCGTGAGTTTATATGCCGGGCGGCTTCCTCCGGCTGCCTTGTCCTTGCCGGTGCGCGGTGCCGGCATATGCCGGAGCAGGTCCCCACGGAAATGAAGTCGAGCGAGACCCGTTTTGAACCCTCTTACCTCAAGGCTGAACGGGAAGGGCTTTTGCAAAAAGCGGAAAAAGAGCTCTGGGATATATTCCGGAGCTGCCGCCTCTGCCCGCGCAATTGCGGCGTAAACCGTCTCAAGGGCGAGAAAGGATTCTGCTCCTCCACGGCCAGCCTCAAAGTTGCTTCCTTCGGCCCGCACTTCGGCGAGGAACGCCCCCTTGTCGGCACGGGAGGATCGGGCACGATCTTTTTTTCCAACTGCAATCTTCTATGCTGCTTCTGCCAGAACTGGGAAATCAATCACCGCGGGGACGGCAGCTACATAACTCATGACGAGCTTGCCGGCATGATGCTCTCCCTGCAGAAGCGCGGATGCCATAACATCAACCTGGTCACCCCCACCCACGTCGTCCCTCACATCATCAAAGCCCTGAGGTTGGCGATAGCGCGGGGATTGTCGCTGCCGCTTGTCTACAACAACGGCGGATATGACAGCCCGGATGTGATCCGTATGCTGGACGGGATCGTCGATATCTACCTGCCGGATTTCAAGTACCAGGACGAAGCCATGGCGATGAAATACTCGAGCGGCGCCGCGGGGTATCCCGCAGTCGCCGCGGCGGTAATCAAGGAAATGCACAGGCAGGTCGGCGAGCTGCAGGTGAACGCCCGGGGCGTCGCAGAAAGGGGATTGATCATCCGGCATCTGGTGATGCCCGGCAATATCGCCGGCACGGACCGTTTCGTGAAGTGGGTGGCCGGGGAGCTGACCCCGACCACGCGCGTCAACATCATGGCCCAGTATCACCCGGAACATAAAGCCTTTGAACACCCCGAGATCTCGAGGCGCATTACGGCGCAGGAATGGGAACAGGCTCTGTCCTGGGCCCGCGAGGCCGGCCTGGTTCATTTCAACTTGTGATATCAAGCGCTCGACGCCCCGTCCGCGATTTCGCGAAAGGAAGTCCTATGAAAACTCGGAAACGCCTGCGCAGGGTCTCCATCAGCCTTTGCATTGGACTGGCTGTATCGTTCTGGGCGGGGTCCCGCCTGCCTGCCGTCCAGTCCATCCAGCCGGAACCCATGAACTGGACCACCGCGGAGGATCATCAGCATATGATGAATCTCCTGGGCATCAAGCGGCTGCGGCCGGGCCCGAGCGGCAATGAGAAGGCTCCGAATTCCGCCAACTACGACGAGGCGCTGGCGAATCCTTACCCGAACCTGCCCGACATCCTGACATTGAAAAACGGCAAAAAGGTGACCACGGCAGAAATGTGGTGGAAAAAGCGGCGTCCTGAAATCGTGGAGGACTTTGAGAGGGAAGTTTACGGTCGGATCCCGCCCAATGTTCCCAGGGTGAATTGGATCGTCCAGAGCTCCGTGCGGGAAATGGTCGGCTCGTATCCCGTTATTTCAAAAGAGCTTGTCGGTCATGTGGATAATTCCTCCTGCCCGGCGATCAACGTCGACATCCAGATGACGCTGGTCACGCCGGCCGATGCGGCCGAACCGGTCCCCGTGATGATGATGTTCGGATTCGGCAGGATGCCCAAGTTCAAGGTCGGGACGCCGCCGCCGGATTTCATGGGCGGGGACCCTCCCGCCACGGAACAGCTGATCGCCGACGGCTGGGGCTATGCCACGATTGTCCCCAACAGCATCCAGGCGGACAACGGTGCAGGCCTCACGAAAGGCATTATCGGCCTCGTTAACAAGGGGCAGCCGCGGAAACCGGACGATTGGGGCGCTTTGCGGGCCTGGGCCTGGGGCGCCTCCCGCGGTCTGGATTATCTCGAGACCGACAGGGCGGTGAACGCCCGGCAGGTCGGCATCGAAGGCGTTTCCCGCTATGGCAAGGCCGCCCTGGTGACCATGGCTTTCGACACGCGCTTTGCGGTCGTGCTCGTCGGCTCCTCGGGCGAAGGCGGCGCGAAACTGCATCGCCGCAACTTCGGGGAAGCGGTGGAAAACCTGACCGGGTCGGGTGAATACCACTGGATGGCCGGCAACTTTCTCAAATACGGCGCCGAGGAGGCCGTTTTCGGCCGCATGGACGCCGGGGATCTGCCGGTGGACGCCCACCATCTGATCGCCCTTTGCGCCCCGCGTCCGGTATTCATCAGTTACGGCGTGCCGGAGAAGGGCGACGCCAAATGGCTCGATCAGCGGGGAAGCTTCATGGCCGCCGTTGCCGCCGGTCCCGTGTTCCGGCTTCTGGGAGCCAGGGATCTGGGGACGTCGGACGACTACATGAAGGAGAAGATGCCGCCCGTCAACGTGGGGCTTCTCGAAGGCCAGCTCGCCTGGCGACAGCATGACGGCGGCCATACCGACGGACCGAACTGGAAATACTTCATCCCATGGGCGGACAGGTTTTTAAGTCGCAGGCCGCCGTCGCGATGAAGGTTTCGGCCGTTGCGCAGGGATATCGGCCATGAAAAAGGCTTGGTTTTTCGCGCTTTTTCTTCTCTGGACCCGGGTCCCCCTCTTCTCTTCGGCCGGCGCACAAACGGAAGTTTCCGGGCCTGCGGATCGCCCGGTGCCGCGAACGGACCGCAATTCGGTGATCGCGCATTCGCAGTTGCTGGAAAAGGCTTCCAGGGGCGGCATCGACGTCTATTTTGCGGGGGATTCCATCACCCGCCGCTGGGGCGCGACCGATTACCCGGAGCTGTTGGAGAATTGGAGGCAGAACTTTTTCGGCTGGAACGCCGCCGATTTTGGTTGGGGCGCCGACACCCTCCAAAATATCCTATGGCGTCTTCATAACGGGGAGCTTGACGGGGTTCACCCGAAAATCATCGTCCTGCTGGCGGGCACCAACAATGTGGGAAACATGACGCCGCCGGAGGGGGACGACGCGAAGGTGGCGGATATCACGCGCGGTTTCAAGGCGATCCTGGACGTCATGCGCGAGAAGGCCCCGGAGGCCGTCATCATCCTGATGGGAATTTTCCCGCGCAACGACAAAACGGGCGTCATGCCCACGATAAACAGAATCAACGACAACCTGGCCCGTTTCGCCGACGGCGATAAGATCCGCTATCTCAACATCAACGACAAGCTGGCGGACAAGGACGGGAGGCTTTTCGACGGCATGATGAATCCCGCGGATAAACTCCATCCCACTCTGAAGGGCTATCAGATCTGGGCCGACGCCCTGAAGCCCATATTCACCGAGATCCTGTGCCCCCCTGCGAAGGAGGATCACGCGCCGCCTCCGACCGGTGACCCGGGCGCCGCAGCGGCGCATCAAGCCTCTCCTTCCAAATAACCTGCGGGTTGGCGCCTCCTCCGGAGAAAAGGAAGACCCTTTTGATGCTTACATGCAAAGTCGTATATTGAATGGCATCAAGAAGAGTGATTTTAAACCGCAGAATGGCGAACTCCGAATGTCGAACGTCGAAGTGGGTATGCTGCGGGCTTTATGCATATGGGCATAATCCTGCAGCCTTCAGACTTTCCTGCTTGCAGGCCCATCCGCTCCCTGTGGCCGGATTTTTCAGGGCAAAATCCCTATCTCTCTGCATATTTCATTGACGAATATCCTATAATGTAAGCGACGGTCGCCGCGGGCCGCGCCGGCAGGCGGCGGCCGGCATGCGGGAAATTCCGACAGGTTCGGCGGCTGAAGGTTCGGTCGCCGACCCGGGCTGACGACGGGACTCCGGTCGTGTCCCGAAGCTGTTTGAAGGGTTTTGAACGCATCCGGTCTGTTTTTGCCCGCGGGACTGCCACGCGGTCCGTGGCAACCGGATCCGGATGAGCTGAAGCAGGATGCCGAGCGCGATAGAGGCATAATCGATGCATGCTCGAGTTTCAGATCGTTCAGAGAGGATGAGGGGAGGAGATTCAGTCTATGTTTCGTGCAGATGGATCCCGTGTGCGAACGGCAAAGCGGCCCGCCCTGCCCTTGCAAAATGAAGCGCCGCCCATGGAGCGGCACTTTTTTGAAGACTTTCTGAATCGGCCTTGGGTTCGAAGGTTTCTTGGACGCATCACGGTCCTTTCCAACGGCAGCGCCCCGATGGAGAGGATCTTTAATTCGTATCGCAATCCCGAGGCGCCGATGGCGGATCGTTTGCGCTACGCGCCCATTCACATGCTGATCGACCTGCTCATAGCAAGGACGCGCATACCGCGCGCCCGCGCCCTTGAGAAGGTCTTTCGCCATCAGCCCACCGTGCGGACTCTGGTCAACACCGCCCGTTCCATAGCGAAGTACGGCCTCGTCGCCCCCCAGCGCTTCGTGGCCCCGCTCCTTGTCGTCTGGAACATCACCAACGCCTGCAACCTCCTGTGCCGGCATTGCTACCAGGATTCTTCCAAGAAGAAGTCGCCGGATGAACTGACCCGGGCGGAAAAACTCGACCTTGTGGACCAGCTGTCGGAGATCTGCGTGCCCATGCTGGCTCTCGCGGGCGGGGAGCCGCTCTGCGACCCCGATATCTGGGCGGTTCTGGAGCGCGCGCGCCGGAAAAAGGTCTACGTGACCATCGCGACAAACGGCACTCTGCTCACGAAGAAGAACGTCGAGCGGATCGCGGCGCTGGGCGTCAAATATATCGAGGTTTCGCTCGACTCGATGGATCCCGAGATCCACGACAGTTTCCGCGGCATCCCCGGCGCCTGGCGGCGCACCGTGGAGGGCATCCGCAATGTGGTGGCGACGGCGGGGGTGCGCTGCGGCATCGCCACCTGCTTCACCCGGCAGACGGTGCATCGGGCTCCGGAAATGATACGGTTCGCCGTCGACCTCGGCGTCCATACTTTTGTGCATTTTAATTTCATACCTGTCGGGCGCGGCGTGGAAATGGGTCACGAGGAGATGACTGTCGAACAGCGTGAATGGCTGCTGCAGTTGCTCAAGGACACTCTGAACGAGGGGAAGATCGGGATTATGTCGACGGCGCCCCAATTCGGGCGCGCCTGCATCATGTTCAACGATCCGGACGCCGCGGTGGCGATGGGACACGCCGGGTCCGGCAAGGGGCGGCAGGCCAAGGTGGTCTCCAAGTATATCGGCGGATGCGGGGCCCTGCGATGCTATTGCTGCGTGGAGCCGAACGGACGCGTGACCCCCTGCGTTTATATGCCGGGGATAGAACTGGGCGATCTGCGACAGAAAAGATTCGCGCAAATATGGAATCACCCGCTGGAGTCGGTATTCTGCGACCGGGACGACCTCGGCGATCATTGCGGCGCGTGCCATTACCGCGCCTACTGCGGCGGGTGCCGCGCGCGGGCGTTCGCCTACACGGGGGACGCGCAGGCCGGCGACCCGGGCTGCGTCTATAATCGGCATATGTGGGACGAGATCCTCAGCCGCGGGGAAAATGACCGGGAGGTGCAGCACGGAATCGCGGGAATGTAGAAATCATGCGTATCGCGCGGCCCGGAGCGCGTCGGCGCGGCCGACACACGGAGCGTTCCCGCGCCTTCGATGGGCGCTGACGGCGGTTCTCCTGATTTCAGGCGGCTGCGCGGTCAAACGCACCGTGGAGGTGGCCGTCCCG
The DNA here is from genome assembly GCA_964481255.1 of uncultured Acidobacteriota bacterium. Taxonomy (GTDB): domain Bacteria; phylum Acidobacteriota; class UBA6911; order UBA6911; family UBA6911; genus UBA6911. Next base: position 6,373 of record CAYZTZ010000036.1, read on the forward strand.
GCCGGGATTCGCGAGGCCAAAAGCGCCGGTTTCCAGGAGTTGACCGGGCTCTTGCGCGACCGGGAACTCCGCCTGACATCCCTTTCTTCCAATTCGCTTCAGGCGACCTACACGTCGGGCAGAATCGAAAGCGGCCAGCTGGAGGAGTATCGCAGCGCCCCCGGCTATCTTCTCCTGAAGCGTCCGGATTCGATCCGCATCAACATCCAAAACCCTGTCACCAAAACGACCATTTTGGAAATGCGGTCGGTCGGGGACGATTTTTCGATCTGGTACCCCAGGAGAAACAAATTCTATGTCGGAAAGAACAGTACGCGCGAGTTCGACCTGGAAGATAACCGGAACCTTACGCTTCGGCCCTGCCATCTCTACCAGGCGCTGATGCCGGCCGGCCTTGGGGAGGCTCCTCCGGACGGACGCGTCGCCATGGAGGAGGATCAGGACGAACAGGCCAGGTATTACGTTCTTTCCCTGTACGAGGCTTCGGCCGGACAGGTTCTCCGCCCGCTGAGAAAGCTCTGGATCGATCGCGCGAATCTCGCCGTGTCAAGACAGCTGACCTACGGCGGCGGCGGAACTCTCGAGGGCATCACCCGTTACTCCGATATTCAGTCCATAGACGGGATCCCTCTCCCCTTTGCGGTCAGGATGGAAAGGCCGTTGGACGGGTATCGGCTGGACATCCGTTTCAAGAGCTGGCGCGTGAATCCGGAATTCCCCGACGGCGCCTTTGATATGACTCCGCCGTCCGGCGCCGAGATTGAAGTCCTGAAGGCGAAGGCGCGCAAATGACGGAGTCCCCCGGGGAATACACAGGCGCGTCCCCAGACCGCCGGGAGGATCTTTGCGAGACAGGCATCCCCGTGCCTGCAATATATACATATTCGCGCGCCGGATCGCATAAACGGCGGGTATAATCGGCATGCCCTAGAACCGCAGAATATAGAACGATGAAGACACCTGATGAAAGGCCGTTGGACAAGGAGGCGATCGGCGGGATATTTCAGGAGGAGACAAAATACTCGCCGGGCCGAATGGGCGGACATTATCTCGATTGGGAGAAAATGCCGGAGCGATATAAGAGCTATCCGGAATCGACGCCGAGAGTGCGTCTGCCTGCTGCCGAACTTAGCCCCGACGCCGGTCTATGGGAAACCATTCTCCGTCGAAGGTCCGTCAGGGAATACTCGCGCAATACCGCCCTGCCGCTGGAAACGCTCTCCGTCCTGCTTTGGGCGACTCAGGGCATTACGGCGGAAGCCGGGGATTTCCAACTCAGATCAGCCCCTTCGGCAGGGGCGCTCTACCCGATTGAGACATACCTCATGGCAAGGGCCGTGGAAGGGTTGCAGCAGGGGATCTATCATTTCAGGCCCTATGCCTTTGATCTGGAATTCATCCGGCCGGGCGATTTTTCACGGGCTCTGGCTCAGGCGGCCCTGGGGCAGGACATGGCGGCCGAAGCGCAGGTCGTTTTCATCTGGTCCGCGATCGTGGAGCGAAGCCGTTGGAAGTACCGTCAGAGGGCATACCGGTATATTTATCTGGACGCCGGGCACATCGCCCAAAACCTCTATCTGGCGGGGACGGCAACAGGCTTGGGGGTCTGCGGCATCGGGGCCTTTTATGACGACCCGGTCAATGAGCTGATCGGGGTTGACGGGAAGGAGGAAACGGTTCTCTATATGGCATCGGCCGGATGGCCCGCGTCGGCCCGTCGGCCATAACCCGACGGGTGAAGGCTTTCGAACATGAGGAATCCGCCTTTCGAAAGCGGCCGGTTCCGGGGGGCGTTCTTAACGGCCGCCTCAGGCGTTCCTGCGCTTTTAGGGTTTGGGATATGCCGCCGCCATGACTGTCGGCATGGGTTTTCGCAACGGCGGATCTCAAGGCGGGCCTTGAACCCGCCAACAGGCGGTGGAACGCGCCCGCATCCCGGGAATGTTCTTTTTCAGCGCTTGGATAATAAAGGCGAAAGGCAGAACGAGGAAGCGCTCAGATAGGTGATTCTCTTTAAATTCTCCCCCTTGAAGTCCATCGAATAGAGCTGCCAGGCCCCTTCGTGATTGGAGCGAAACAGCACTTTGCGCCCGTCCGGGCTGAACGCGGCGTCAAGATGACGGCCTCTCCCCTGCGACAGGTCGACGAGTCCATTTCCCTCGGGACGGGAGAGGTAAATGCCTGTCGGCGCCTCTATCAGGAGCCATTTCCCATCCGGGGACCAGGAGACTTTACGGGCTGATATTTCGGATATGCGCTTCCTGTTGGCGCCGTCTGCGTCGATGATATAGACGCCCGCATCCTGGATGTTCTCCCGGGATCCGAAGCTGAGATAGGCGATCGCCTTCCCGTCCGGCGAGAAGGCAGGGCGCGTATGAATTCCCCCGGAGTCGGTCAAGCGGCGGATTTGCCCTGTGCGAAGATCCGCCGTGTAGATATCACTGTTCTCGCCGGTGCCGAGGCTGAGCGCCAGGCGGTCGCCGCCGGGAGCCCACGCCCCCGAGCAGTGGAGCCCGAACGCCGTGATCTGTTTCCGTGCGCCGGACTGCAGATCCAGGACGTAGATCGCGCTAAAAATCCTCTTCGATCCTTTTTGAACATCCGGGTGGTCGCGCTCCGGGTTTTCGCAGGCCGAAACAAAAAGCAGCTTCCGGCCGTCCGGGGACCATTCGAAGTCGCTCACCGGAAAATCGAGGAGTCTTTTTTCGCCGCCGCCCGATGAGTGGATCCAATAGAGCGGGTAGTGTTGAGGTATCGGATACTTGCGGCTCAGTTCCAGATCCTGCGGCCGCGAAGTATAGAAAGCGATCTTCCCACCGTCGGGAGACCAGGAGGAGCTGCTCAGGCGCGCGGCGGGATCCGGGGTAATGAGTTTTCCCCCGGACGTATCCGAATTCATGACGAAAATGCCGTGCCGTCCGCCGTGAGGGACAAGAGCTATTCTGTAATCCGGCCGCCGGTTGCAGGCCGAAGAGCCCGACAGGCACGAAATGAAAACAAGGGCGAGAATCCTCAGCACTATCGGACGCATCGTCGCGGACCCTTGCCGGCCCGTCTTATAGCCGGTTCCAAAATGGGCGTTTGCCGGGACTGCCGGTGCCGGCGAACCGGCGGGATTAAAAAAAACCGCCTTGCAGCGCGGCGCAGGCGCCTCCGTCTTTCATTGGAAGGCGCCGCGTCCGTGACATCGAGAAATGTTCCAAAGGCTGCAGCGGACCGTCCGTCGACATTCACGGCGGGCCGATTCACTTCTTGTCTTTTTCCGCGATCGCCTTTTTGTAAAGCTCCGTCGGGCCTGTCGCGAGATACCAGATGGGGCGCTCGATCCTTCTGAAATAGATCGGGGCGTGCTTGACCCCGGCGGGAATGAAAACGGCGCAGCTTTTCGTGAGCATGTGCTTTTCCCCGCCGATCCATAATTCCACCTCACCGCCCAGGTCATTGGGATCGTTGGGATTTGTGCCGAGGAACACCAGGTATTCGTCGAAGTTATGATCATGTTCCTCCGCGGGACTCCCCTCTCCCGTGATCTTTTGCCACCAGGCTGCCATGAAGTAATAGGCTCCGGGGACGACTTCGTTGTCGACATAGATAGGGAATTTGACGTGCTCCTCCCTGCGTTTCAATTCCTCTTCCGTTATTCCAGGGGGGCCGATGACGCCCTTGGGCTTATCGATGATGTTTTTCGCGTATCTGGACTCTGTCATGATCGCACTCTCCTGTCGGATATCAATGGGATGTTCCGCCCGGACTCCTGCGCCTCTCGGGATCCTCGGCCGGCCCGTCGGAGTCCTTTACGGAGAAACCATGGAAGGAATTCTATCCTCGCATGGCAGACCGGTGGAACAGCGTCCGCAGGCCGGGGCCGGGCCTACAAGGTCTTTGTCCAGCCCGAGGCTCCGCACCTTGTCCGCCTGCACATCGCGCAGATTGCGGAGGCACGCGATATTGCTCCGGCCGTTCTCGCTGATGGCCTCCCCGGTGCAACGCTCGATGCATAACCCGCAGGAGCCGTCCTGAAAGAAGGGGCAGTTCGCCACGCGGCTCGCGGCGCGCGGAGTCGGGGTCAGGGCCAGGTCGCAGACGACGCTGTCAAGATAGACGGCGCAGCCGCGGGACGTGATCATGAGCCCGTTGAGACCGAAGGTCCCCAGGCCGCAGGCGTAGGCGATGTGCCTCTCCGACCAGTTGGCCGCCATCCATCCCTCGGGCATCTGCTTGATCTCGAAGAGCCTCGACTGGGTCGGGGCGACCGCGTGGCGTCCCAATATCTCCAGCAGGGAAGCGATGTATTGGGCGAGGCTTTGGTAAAACTTCACTCCGAGCCAGCGCGAGTGGTTGTAGCGCGGGGACCCGCCGTAAGGAGAACTGCGCTCATGAAGGCGGACCTCATGGGAGAGAGGAAGAGCCCAGGATATCACGCCGATGGAGTCGAGGTTTCGCGTGCCGCCGAATTGCCAGCGCTTTTCGGCGACATATCTTTCCATGACTTCCCGGGGCGTGAGGTGGAATTCTCCGACGACGGTTTTCAAATCCTGAAAGATCGGGTCGTCCCCGTCCGCGAAGCCCAAAATCGGCTCGTCGATAATGGGCGCGTTGTCGAAGGCGGTCAGGTGATTGAGGGGGCTGTTGCGCACGTACTCCTTGACGGCGTTTTCGAGAAACCGGCACGGGTCCGCGTGAAACAGCCGGGTGTCCAAATCTCCGTTTTTTTTCATTTCGGCCGTCCCGCTCGTTATAGGCCCACTGTAGCACCGCCGGGGCGGTATAGTCCATAGAATGGGGGACCGCCCTCCTGGGAAACCTGTATGCGCCCCGGCCGAAACGGCCGCCATACGGGGGCGGCGGCCGATTTCATTGGAAAAGGAAGGTGCAAGGAGATGACCGGGGTGCCTCTTCGCAATGAGCCATCACATCGGCCCGGCTTTCCGGGCGCATAATGAAGGAAGTGCGCAACGCCCCATTTTGATCTTGTTTACTTTGAAAAAATGCTGATAAATTCCGGGATATTCCAAAGAAAGTTTGCGATCGCACAAGGGGAGGGCCTATGAACGGGGGTGCCAAGCTCGAAGGATCCCAGGATCTGTTTCAGATTCTGGCCGGGAAATCGCTGACCGGCATTTACCTGATCCAGGATGGGAGATTCGTCTATGTCAATCCGAAGATGGAGGAGATCACCGGATACGACGCGGCCGAACTGATCGGCAGCCCCGCCCTGAACTATGTTTTTGCCGACGACAAAGCTAGGGTCCAGGCTACCGCCTCCCATATATTGAAGAACAGCAGCTTCGGGCCGGTGCCCTCCTACGAATTTCGGGTTCAAAGGAAAAACGGAGAAGTGCGCTGGGTGCTGGAATCCGTAAATCCGATTCTTCTGGACCACAAGAAAACGACCCTGGGCAATGTCATTGATATCCACAAGCGCAAGATGGCGGAAGAATCCCTGAAAACCTCGGAATCCAGGTTCCGCAACCTGATCGAAAATGCGCCTGTCGGCATATCCATTACCAGCATGGACGGCATGATCCTCAAGGTTAATAACACGCTCGTCCGCATGTACGGGTATGATTCCGAACAGGAATTGCAGAGCCGTCCCGCGGCGGCCTTGTACGCGCATCCTGAGGATAGGAAGCGGCTGCTGGAGTTTATAAGGCAGGGGCGGCTCGGCACGACGATTGAAATAGAGTCCAAGCGCAAGGACGGAAAACACTTCTGGGTTTCTCTAGCGGCCATTTTCCAGGAAATCGCTCCGGGGGAAAGACAGATCATTGTTATTACGGAGGATATTACGGAGAAAAAGGAAATGGAGATCGCGCTTCAGAACGCCAAGGCCGCCGCCGAAGCCGCCGCCGTGGCCAAGAGCGAATTCCTGGCTCACATGAGCCATGAGATCCGGACTCCCATGAACGCCATCGTGGGTTTGAGCCATCTGGCTCTCAAGAGCGATCTGAATCCCAAGCAGCGCGACTATCTGCTCAAGATTCAATCCTCGGCGAATTCCCTGATGCGCATCCTCAACGACATCCTCGACATATCCAAGATAGAGGCCGGCAAACTGGAGATCGAGGCCCAGAATTTCAGGTTGAATCATGTGCTGAACAACATCATGAACATGTTTTCCCTCAGGGCGCAGGAAAAGGGACTGGAGATACTCTATGAAACGGACCCGGGCGTCCCGCAGGCCCTCGTCGGCGACCCCCTGCGCATTGGACAGGTGCTCATCAACCTGATAGGAAACGCCCTGAAGTTTACCGAGGAGGGAAGGATCGCCGTGTCCGTGCGATTGGATTCCAGGGAATCGGACCGGGCGGTTCTCCGTTTTTCGGTGAGCGACACCGGGATCGGCATGACGGAGGAACAGACTCAAAAACTCTTCCAGCCCTTTACCCAGGCGGACAGTTCCATCACCAGAAAGTACGGCGGGACGGGATTGGGACTCACAATCAGCAAACAGTTGGTGGAGAGAATGGGGGGTCAGATAAGGGTCGAAAGCGCGCCGGGAAGAGGCAGCACTTTCACATTTACCATTGCCGTGGGATTGCAGCGGGCAGCTCTGGAAGATAAAAAGCCCGTCCCCGTTCCCAAACGGCGTCTGAAGGTGCTGGTCGTCGACGACAACGCCCATGCAAGGGAGATCATGATGCAGATGTTGCGGGAAATGTCCTGCGAAACGGAGGCGGTCAATTCCGGCTACGCCGCCCTGCGGTCTCTGGAACAGAGCGCCGAAGGATTTGACCTGGTTGTTCTGGACTGGAGAATGCCGGACATGGACGGCTTTGAAACGGTGCGAAGGATACGAAGCCATCTGCGCTTGCCGAAAGCGCCCAGGATTTTCATGGTCACCGCCTACGGCCGGGAGGAGGTCATGTACGAAGCCAAACGGATGGGACTGGACGCCTTCCTGGTGAAGCCCGTGAATTATTCGATCCTCTTCGACGCCATCATGATGTCTTTCGGGCGGAGCGAAGTAGAGGTGGAAAAACCGCGGGAGGAAGAAGAGGCTGAAACCCGGGCTTTGCGCGGCATCCGCCTGCTTGTTGTCGAAGACAACGAGATCAACCAGCAGGTGGCGAAGGAACTCCTGGAGGGTTTCGGGGCCGCGGTGGACCTGGCCGGAAACGGCAGGGTGGCGGCCGAAAAGATCGAAAACGGCATCCGTTACGACGCGGTTCTAATGGATCTGCAGATGCCCGTTATGGACGGCTATGAAGCCACCGCCAGAATCCGAAAGAGATATGGGAAGGAAGCGCTGCCCATCCTGGCCATGACGGCGCATGCGCTGCAATCGGAAGCGCAAAGATGTCTGGAGGCGGGCATGAACGGTGTCGTCACGAAGCCCATCGATCCCGACCGGCTCAAGGAAGAGCTGTTCCGATGGATTGCACCCGAATCCCGGCCGCTCTCGCCTGCTCCCGAATCCGCAGTTTTCTCCCCGCCCGGCGTCTCTGAAGCAGAAACCGCGGACCTTCTCCCCGGAATCGATCTCAAATCGGCCCTGGGAAGGTTGAAGGGAAACCTCCCCCTGCTTAAGAAGCTTGTGGGCGATATGGTGGCGAGCCGCTCCGGTGTTTTCAAAGACATTCGGCGGGCGCTGCAGGAGGGAGACTGGGATTCCGCCCGCAGGGCCGTGCATACCTTCAAGGGCATCGCCGGCAACCTTTCCGCCACGGATCTGTTTGATTGCGCCAAACGCCTCGAAACGGTTCTTCAGCAGGAAAATGCCGCGGAGACGGAGCGGGAGATAGATAAATTGGAGAAGGCCTTCGACATTGTCGCCAAGGGCATCCGCAGCGCCCGTGTCGAAGGAGTCCCGGGAGACGCCGTAGCGGGCGCAGCCTCCATCGACAGCGCCGTCGCCGGCGGCCTGATCCTGGAGCTGTACGAGCTTCTGAAGAAGCACAGCCTGAGCGCCCGCAGAAAGTGGGGGATCCTCAAGGAGACGCTCGACCAGGCGGATCTCAAGGAATCCGCGGTCCGTTTCGAAGAATGCCTGAGCCGTCTCGATTTCAAAGGCGCGATGAGAGCCTTGGAGGACTTCGCAGGACGCCTGGGAATCGAATTGAAATAAACAGGGGGCGTTATGGAAGACAAGAGGCACACCGTATTGATCGTGGACGACATGGCGGCGAATATTGAAGTGCTGGACAGCGTGCTGGCCGATGAGTACGAGATTCTTTTTGCAACCAACGGGGCCGACGCGCTGGAGATCGCCGCCGATCAGTCTCCGGACCTCATCCTTCTGGATGTGCTGATGCCGGACATGGACGGCTACGAAGTATGCGCCCGATTGAAGGCGGATCCCAGGACGGACGACATCCCGATCATTTTTATAACGGCGATGAACGAGGAGGTCGAGGAATCCAAGGGTTTGAATGCAGGCGGGATTGATTACATAACCAAACCGATCCGTCCCTCGATTGTCAGGGCCCGCGTGCGCAATCACCTCGAGTTGAAAAGATACCGGGATCATCTGAAAGAGCTGTCCGCCCTGGATGGACTGACGGGCATTGCCAACCGGCGCAAGTTCGACGAATGGCTGGATTATGAATGGCGCCGCGCCCGCCGAAGCCAGCTGCCCATCTCCCTGGTTATGATGGATATCGATTACTTCAAGTCCTACAACGACCATTACGGACATATCGCAGGCGACGAATGCCTGAAGCGGGTGGCGGGAATTTTAAGGGAAACCGCCCGCAGGTCTGCAGACCTGCCTGCCCGCTACGGCGGCGAGGAATTCGCCCTTCTGCTTCCCGAGACCGACGGCCCGGGGGCCTTGCGTGTGGCCGAACGGTTGCAGGAGAGAATGCGGAGCGCGTCTATTGCCCACGAATTCTCCGCCGCCGCTCCCCATGTGACCCTCAGCATAGGGATCGGCTCGACGGTTCCGTCCGATTCCCAATCGAGCAGCCAGTTGGTGGAAACGGCGGACAAATGCCTCTACAGGGCTAAGAGGAACGGGCGCAACCGCATCGAGGCTGAAAGAGTCGCGGCCGGCGGCGAATGAGAGCCGACCCGGGATATAAGAGCCCGACATCCTGCAACATCTTTCAATGTCGCCCGTCCCTCATCGGAGTGCAGCTCTGCCCCCCCCGACAGAATGTTGTATTGAAGACCGGCGTCTGATGGTTCCGGGGCGGACACCGTTGCAGGATCTTCTTCAAGGCTCGGCGGAAAGCGGGTCTTTCCCGTGGCTGCGGGCGAAACCATCCGCGACCCCCTATTGAGGGCTGAAGGTCTGACGGCTCTTGCTTCTCGCCTTTGGGAGCCGCCTTTTAGCCCGCTGGGCCTCGAGCTTGGCTTCGAGATGCTTCAGGTACTCGGCATCCGTCTCGGGGTAACGGGTCCCGCTGCCGCGCGCACACTGAATCGCCCTCTGTACCATTTCGATAGCCTTGCGAAACCGGCCGCGTTTTTCGTGGATCCTGGCCAGAAGCACCAGGGGTTTCCTGGCCTGCCAGAAGCCGTATTCACTGAGGGATTCGGCCAGTTCCTCCAGTTCCTCCTCAGCCCGGTCGAGATGGACCGTCTCTCCCCGTTCAAAGAGGCAATTCCAGCGGTTGGCCCGCGAGTTGTCGCGCTGGGGGATGTCGCCGATCTCATCGAAAAGATTCGCCGCCGCCTCGAAATGCTCCATGGCTTCGTCAAAGCGCCCCTCCAGGAAATATTCGAATCCAAGATTGTTCCTGGAGACGGCTTCCTCGAGGGAGTCGCCGCAATTCGCGTTGATTTCGATGAGCCGCGTGAGGACGCCGCGCGCGTCCTCATACATCCCCTGGTGCTCATACCAGCGATAGAGCGCGGGGCCGCTGTGCTTCTGCAGGCCGATGTCCCCTTTTTCCACGGCCGTCTCCCAGATTATGTCCAGCAGGGGGCGCAGGGGCCCGAGGTCCGTGCCGAGAACCGGATTCGGAATCTGCGGCACGACGCATCTCAGGACCGCCGCGAGTTCCCAGCACATTTCGGGCGAAATAGCGCAGCCGCACGCCGCCAGTTCCGCGCAGCCGGCGACGACGGCTCCAAGGTTGCGTTCATACAGCGCCCCGATGATCCGGCGAACGCGTTCCTGATCCGCTGCCGGCGCTGCGGTGGATTCGGCGTCCCCGCCGGCGCGGCCGCGCGGCATGGATTCCGGCTTTTTCTTCTCAAAGACGAATTCCATCTGGCCCCCCCGCGCCCTGCCGTTTGTCCCCGCCGGCCCGTGAATGAAATCCAAGTCTATCCAGCGCGTGTCCATAGAACCTCCTTCCCAAAAACACACGTTTGCCGCCCTGCGGCCAAACTAACACAAGGGGCCGGTTTTTCATTCAGGACAGGCTGAATCACGGCATGGCCCCGCCGGAAGGGCCGTTAATGACCTGGATTGCCGCTCCGCCGCGGATTCGGATCACGCCCGGTCACGGAAACCGCTCCGCGATCCTTTCCCGGCATGGCGCCTCGAAGGACGGACCTCCGCTTTTAAGGCGAAACCTAAGTACTGGTATTCATAATTACGATGGCGTATGCGCCGAGCGACGACGCAGACAAAGCCGCCCTGCCAGTCGCCCGAAGGGTCCGAGGGCATGTGAGTTTTGCTCAGGTCGGGCTATACGGGGAAACACTCCTTATCTATTCTCGCAGGAGCACGATAGGAGATGTCATCGCAATTATGAATACCGGTGCCAGGCTAGAATTTCTTCACGTACTGCGGATTGTTCGCCGCCTCGAACATGAAGATGGGCGTGTCGATTCTCTTAAAGACCACGGGACAGTGCCGCACGCCCTTGGGGACAAAGATCAGGCATGTCTTGGTCAGCGTGTGCGTTTCGCCCCCTATATGGAATTCGATCTCGCCGCCCAGATCCCGGGGATAGTTCCGGTTCGTGCCCGCGAACCCGATGACTTCGTCGAAATCATGGCTGTGCGGTATTTCGATGGCCACGGGCTTGCCCCCGGGGAGGCCCCAGAGTATTTCACAGCCGGCGAAAAGCGAACAGCCGGGCACAATGGAATCCATGATGCCGAGCAACAGGGTCCGGTCCAGTATCCTGCCTTCCTTCGCCTGGTCCTCCATTGCCTGGACCCACTCCGCCGGCTGAGGCGGCATCCGGTCCTCCGTGACGATGTACTTGCCGTACTTCGATTCCGCCATAAACAGTCCCTCCCTCGCAGCGGCGCTCGACTGTTTCCCGCGCGAAGCGCGACAGCCGGGGGCCGTCGCGGCAATTCCCGATGGAAACGCTCCGGCGCCATTTTACACTTTCGGGATGAGTTCGGTGCGGAATTCATGGGTCCGCGGGGATGGAGACATCCCGGCCGTTTTCCCGCCGGCCGAGGGGTCTCACACGCCCCGGGGGGACCCCGGCCGCGTAACGGCGCGGGTTTTCGGGGGATGGCGACGGCGGCGCGAGAGCTGCTCCTTTGACGCGCCGCCGTCGTCTCCATGTCATGGATGATCTATGCGGGATGACGGTCGTTTCCGCCTTTATCCCCGGGAATCAATTGTCATAGTACAGATGGAATTCATAGGGATGCGGCCGGAGGTGCATTTCATCCAGTTCCTTCTCGCGTTTCCAGCTGATCCAGGCCTCAATGAGATCGTCCGTGAAGACGCCCCCTTGGGTCAAATAGTCGTGGTCCTTTTCCAGGGCGGCGATGGCTTCCTCCAGCGAACCGGGCGTTTTCGGTGTGTGGGCCAGTTCCTTCTTGGACATGTCGTAGATGTCGCGATCCAGGGGCTTGCCTGGATCCAGTTTGTTGCGGATGCCGTCGATCGCCGCCATCAGGATGGCGGAAAATGTCAGGTAGCCGTTGCAGCTCGGATCCGGGCAGCGGAATTCCACGCGCTTCGCCTTGGGATTGTCCGAATACATGGGAATCCGGCAGGAAGCGGACCGGTTTCTCGCGGAATAGGCCAGGTTCACCGGGGCTTCGAAACCGGGAACCAGCCGGCGGTAGGAATTGGTTGTCGGCGCCGCGAAAGCCAGGATCGAAGGCGCGTGTTTCAAGATTCCCGCGATGGCGTGCAACCCCAGAGGGCTCAATCCCGCGTAGCCGGCGCCGGAGAACAAGGGCTTGCCGTTCTTCCAGAGAGAGAAATGCGTGTGCATGCCGCTGCCGTTGTCCTGGAACACGGGCTTGGCCATGAAGGTGACGGTCTTGTTGTGCCGTTTGGCCACGTTCTTGCAGATATATTTGTACCACATCAGCTGGTCCGCCATTCTCAGCAGGTTGGTGAACTTCATATCGATTTCCGACTGTCCGGCCGTGGCCACCTCGTGGTGATGGGCTTCAATCGCGATGCCGACCTTCTGCATCTCATACACCATTTCCGCGCGGATGTCCTGCAGCGTATCGGTGGGACTGACGGGGAAGTAGCCGCCCTTGAAACTGGGCTTATATCCCAGGTTGGGCTCCTCGAACCGGGCGGTGTTCCATGCTCCTTCCTGCGAATCGATTTCGTACATTCCGCGGTGTTGATTCTGTTCGTAGCGGACTTCGTCAAAAATAAAGAACTCGGGCTCCGGACCGATGTAGCACACGTCCGCTATCCGTGTCTGTTGCAGGTAGGCCTCCGCCTTTTTCGCCACGTAGCGGGGATCGCGGCTGTACGTCTTTTTCGTTACGGGATCGACGATGTCGGCGATGATGCTGACGGTCGGCCGGGCGAAAAACGGATCCATGCAGAAAGTGTCCGGGTCCGGCACGGCCAGCATGTCGGATACATGGATGTTCTGCCAACCGCGGATGGACGAGCCGTCGAACCCGAGCCCTTCGACAAAGGTTCTTTCGTCCAGCGCATCGATGGGGAAGCTGCAGTGCTGCCAGCTGCCCAGCAGGTCCACGAATTTGAGGTCCATCATGTCGGCGTTGTTTTTTTTCGCGAATTCAAAAAAATCTTTGGGCGATGCCATCAAGAAACTCCTTTCCAATATGGGAACACGGATTACTCAGAAACCGGATTCCATCGAACAAAGAGGCGACATAAGAGCCTGCGGGGGACAATGGTTTCCCTGAAAACTTTCCCCCTTTACACGTGCCGTCCCGCAACCGGCGCGCCCATGCGCCGCCGGGTCCGCATTCATGCCTGTCTCCGCGGACAATTAAGCAATAAAGGATCCAAAACCCGGAGATGCGTTGAATTTTCGCGAAGCCCATGACAGGAATGGCGTTAAAAGGTTGTTGCATCTCAGGGTGCAAAAATAAGTATAGTTACAATATTGTAATTCATGAGCGATTATATATACAAATATGTAATTTACAACAATGCCGGGCCGTCCCTCGCCAGGGCCGAGGATCTCCGCAGGTCCCGCCCCGTCCGGTGAGGCCCGAGGGGGCGGCCTTCGCCCGCTGCGCCCAACTTTCCCGCGATTTTCTGCAGCTTTTCCGCTTCTTTGCACCGATAATACAGCGGGGCGGGTATGTGCGGCATCAGCGGATTCCTGTATTTTGACGACAGACCGGTCGACGCGCTGCGCGCTGCGCGCATGTCGGACGTCCAGAAACACCGCGGCCCGGACGAATCCGGCGTTTACACCGGGCGCCGCGCCGCGCTCGCCCACCGGCGCCTCAGTATCATCGATCTCAGCACCGGACGCCAGCCCCTTTCCAACGAGGACGGGACCGTCTGGATCAGCTTCAACGGCGAAATCTACAATTTCGAGGACCTCAGGCGCGGACTGGCCGGCCGCCACCGTTTCCGGACGCAAAGCGACACGGAGACCATCGTTCATCTGTACGAACAGTACCCGGAGGATTTTGTCTCCATGCTCCGCGGCATGTTCGCCTTCGCGCTGTGGGACGAGGCGAAGCAAACGCTGATCCTGGCGCGGGACAGGGTCGGCAAAAAGCCCCTTTACTACTATCGCGACGATGACAAGCTGATTTTCGCGTCTGAAATCAAGGCGATCCTTCACCACGGCGATCTGGATCTCAGCGTCGACGGCGAGGCTGTCAGCGATTACCTTTCCCTGGGCTATATCCCGGCGCCGAAATCCATCTACCGGCGCGTCCGCAAGGTGCCGCCCGGCCATTACTTGAAGATCAACGGCCGCGAACTCCGGGAAATGCGCTACTGGGATCTGCGGTTTCAGGAGGATCCCGCTTGGTCCGAATCCGAATGGATCGGAGGTTTTCTGGAACTCTTTGAGGAGGCGGTCCGGATCCGCCTGATGAGCGAAGTTCCCCTGGGAGCCTTTCTTTCCGGGGGGCTCGACTCCTCTGCCGTCGTCGCCATGATGCAGCGGGTCATGGACCATCCCGTCCGCACGGCGACCATCGGTTTTCAAGAAGACGCCTTCGACGAGTCCGCCCAGGCCAGGGAAGTCGCGCGCCATCTCGGCACCGACCATTACGAACGCACGGTCACCGCCGAAAACATCTCCACCATCGAAAAACTGGCCTGGCATTACGATGAGCCGTTTTCCGACTCATCCGCCCTGCCGACATACTACGTGAGCAAGGTCGCCCGCGACCGCGTCACGGTCGCCCTGAGCGGCGACGGGGGCGACGAGAACTTCGCAGGCTACCGCCGCTACATGATGGACTCGGTGGAAAACCGGATACGCCGCCGCCTGCCGCAGGCTTTTCGCCGGCCTTTTTTCGGCGCTCTGGCCGCGGTGTATCCCAAGATGGACTGGGCGCCGCGCTTCCTGAGGGCGCGCGCGACGTTCGAGAGCCTGGCCTGCGGGCCGCTGGAGGGTTATCTTGAGGGTGTTTCCGTTTTTCGCAGAAAGGATAAGGAGCGCGTGCTGTCCGGGGACCTGGCGTCGAGCCTGCGCGGCTACTCCACGCTGGACCTTTTCCGGGAGCATTATGAACGGGCCGGAACCGCCGACCCTCTGTCCCGAATCCAGTATCTTGATGTCAAGACGTTCCTTGCGGACGATATCCTCGCCAAAGTCGACCGCGCGAGCATGGCGGTGTCGCTCGAGGTGCGCTCGCCTCTGCTGGACCATGAGCTGATGGAATTTCTCGCCCGGATCCCTTCATCGCTTAAGCTCCGCGGGCGCGAAGGGAAATACCTTTTCAAGAAGGCGATGGAACCCTATCTGCCGAGCGGCACGATATACCGCGCCAAGATGGGGTTCTCCGTACCGCTGGCCCGCTGGTTCCGCGGCGGCATCCGCGACTTCGCGCGGGCTTATATTGTCGAAAGATCCGATCCCTTCCTCTCAACCCCCTTTGTTCATAAGATATGGAACCAGCACCAGTCCGGGCTTAGAGACCGCTCGACCCAGCTCTGGAATATCCTTATGTTCCGTCTCTGGCTGGACAGTTTCACGCCTCCATAAGCCGGAATAGGGTCAGGCCAATACACTGCACTGCCATGGAATAGATACATAAATACTTCATTGACAAAAGGATAGATCGGCCGAACTCCGATTTGAGCATGACTCTGCTTATTATTGAAAATTTCCGCCAAAATCCTTCCCATTAATTCCATTCGAAAATAACATTTGACCAGTGATATAAAATACGATAATCAATGACCAGCATTGATCAACAATGATAAGGGTGCGGCCATGAATGCTGAAGATAAGCTCCTGACTTTGGAAGATGTAGCCGATCGTCTGAAAATATCGATCAGCACTGTACGCCGATGGGTAAAATCCAATGAATTGCGATCCATCAAGATAGGCAATCGTGGTCAATACCGCATCAGTTTAAGAGACCTTGAAGAGTTCTTGGCGGAACAAGAATCCCAGACGTCGGACACGTCCACGGTAGCGATTCTAAAGAGGGGCCGCGAATGGCGGCAGGCCATTGACTGGGCCAAGGCGCACACGAAGTACATCGTGGTGACGGGCGGCGTGATCTCGGGCTTGGGGAAGGGTATCGCAGCGGCCTCTATCGGGAAACTTCTCAATTCACGTCTGACGATTGTGCCCATCAAGTGCGACGGGTATCTGAACACGGACCCGGGGACCATGAATCCGATCGAGCACGGCGAGGTGTTCGTTCTGGATGACGGCGGCGAGGTGGACATGGATTTCGGCCACTACGAACGCTTCCTCGGGGTCACCTGCCGTTTCGAATGGAACCTCACCATGGGCAAGGTCTACAAGACCATCCTGGAGCAGGAGCGCGAAGGTTATTATCTGGGGCAGACCGTCCAGCTGATTCCTCACGTGACCGATGTGATCAAGGAATGGTTCTACGAGATTCCCGGGCGTCTTCAGGCGGACATCGGGCTGATCGAGATCGGCGGCACGGTCGGGGACATGGAAAACGAGCTGTACCTGGAGGCGGTGCGGCAGCTGCGGCAGGAAGTCGGCGAATCGAACATATTGTTTGTCCATGTGACCTATGTTCCGATCCCGGCCGGCGTGGAGGAGCAGAAATCCAAGCCGACGCAGCAATCGGTCAAGCTGCTCAATGAGCGCGGCATCCGCCCGGACGTCATCATCGGGCGATGCTCGGAGCGATTGACCGAAAAGATCAAGCAGAAGATCGCCCTGTTCTGCAATATCGATAAAAACGCCGTGATTTCAGGCCTCGACGTGCCGACCGTCTACCAGATACCTCTGGTTTTCGAGGACGAGGGGCTGACGGAGATCGTCCACAAGCGACTCACCATCTATTCTCCCCCGCAGCTGCAGGAATGGCGCAGCCTGGTCGACCGCCTTATGTCTCCCTCGGGCCCGCTGATTCGAGTGGCCATCTGCGGCAAGTACACCAATCTGCACGATTCCTACGCGAGCGTGATCGAGGCGGTGCGGCATAGCGGGGCGCATGTCGACGGCCGGGTCGAGATCGACTGGCTGGACACGGCCGAGCTCGAGCGCGGCAACGGCTCCTGCGCCGAGTTTCTGAGCCGGGTGGACGCGGTCATAGTGCCCGGGGGCTTCGGCACGCGCGGCATTGAGGGTAAAATCCAGGTGATCCGGCATTGCCGCGAAAACGGGATCCCGTTTCTGGGCATCTGCTACGGCATGCAGCTGGCGATCGTGGAGTTCGCGCGCCATGTGGCGGGCATCGCCGGCGCGCATACCTCCGAAGCGGCCGAGGACGGCTTTGAGGTGGCGGACCCCGTTGTGTGCATCTTGCCGGAGCAGGTCGGCGTCACCCAGAAGGGAGGGACGATGCGCCTGGGAGGCCACGATATCGTGCTCAAGGAGAATTCGGCCGCGGCCCGAATCTATAACAGCCAGAGGATTCGGGAGCGCTTCCGGCACCGCTATGAGGTGAATCCCGAATACGTGCCCCGTCTTGAAAAGGCCGGCATGGTGTTTTCAGGTAGCAACCCCGCGGGCACGATCATGCAGGTGATGGAGCTGCCGGACCATCCCTATTTCCTGGGCTGTCAGTTCCATCCGGAATTGACCTCCAAGCTGGAGGAACCGGCGCCTCTGTTTCGTGAACTGATCCGGACCGCCTTTGAAAGAAAGCAGGCGGTTCCGGCATAGGAGAATCGATGCAAAAACGCAGGAAAGCGATCCTGGCCCTGGCCGACGGGAGGGTCTTCCGCGGCTGGTCCGTCGGAGCGACGGGCGAAGCCTGGGGTGAAGTCGTCTTCAACACCTCTTTGACGGGCTATCAGGAAGTGCTGTCGGACCCGTCCTACCGGGGTCAGATCGTCACCATGACCTACCCGCTGATCGGCAATTACGGCTTGAACCCTGAGGACGTGGAGGCCTCGCGGATCTTTCTGTCCGGTTTCGTGGTGCGCGAGGACTGCCCGAACCCCAGCAGCTGGCGCAGCCGCTTCAGTCTCGACCAGTACCTGCTCCGCCGCGGCGTCGTGGGCATCGCCGGGATCGACACGCGCGCGCTGACGCGCCATCTGCGCGAGGAGGGTGCTCAGACGGGCGTTATTTCCACCGTGGATCTCGACCCGAAATCGCTGGCCGCGCGCGCGGCGGCGTATCCGACGCTCGACGGGCGCGACCTCGTGCGTGAAGTGACCTGCGCCGAGCCCTACGAGTGGACGCAGACGACATGGTCGCCCGACCCGCCGGAGAGTCCCGAGGCCGGAGGGAGCGGAGGGAAATTCTACGTTGTGGCTTACGATTACGGAAACAAGCACAACATTCGGCGCAACCTTATGCGGGCGGGCTGCCGCGTGGATGTGGTGCCGGCGCAGCCGCTGGCCGACGCCGTCCTTGCCAGGAATCCGGACGGCGTCTTTCTCAGCAACGGTCCGGGAGATCCCGCGGCCGTGACTTATGCCGTCGCCGAAGTGAAAAAGCTCCTGGGCCGCAAGCCGGTTTTCGGGATCTGTCTCGGCCATCAGATACTCTGCCTGGCGCTGGGCGGAAAAACCTACAAGCTCAAATACGGCCACCACGGCGGAAACCAGCCGGTGATGGACCTGACGACGCGGAAGGTGGAGATCACGGCGCAGAATCACGGCTACGCGGTCGACATCGATTCCATGGGCGGCGACGTGATGTGCACGCACATCAATCTGAACGACCAAACGGTGGAGGGCATGGCCCACCGGAAGATGCCGGTTTTTTCCGTCCAGTATCATCCGGAAGCTTCGCCGGGCCCTCACGACGCGCGCTACCTGTTCGCCCGCTTCGTGGACCTGATGGCGCGCCCTAAGGACCGCACAATGTGAGCACGGCTCTCAAGAGCCGTGCGTTAACTTATTGTTCAGACAGACGGACGGGTCCGGAGACCCGCCCGCACACAAGCTTCGTGAGCACGGCTCTCCAGAG
>CAYZTZ010000037.1:0-6092 GCA_964481255.1 uncultured Acidobacteriota bacterium
GATGGGAAGCATCCACCATAGCCGCCGCGTCCGGTCAAAGGTCTCATGCCGGCCGCCAACCGGCCCTTCGGGCATCCACGAGCAGATGCCGGAACTGGAGAACCGTCGTCCCCGGATTGATATATTCAACTTTGGTATGGGGAGCTTATCAGACCCCGTACCCTTTTGTCACCACATCCGCGCAGACGGGGAATCGTTCTTCATCGATCCGTCCTCGCTTTATGAAAGCCTGCAGAAATGGGAATCGCGGTTATTGGGCTCACGGGGTGCGTTCCTTCAGCACCGGCATCCGCTGCGGTTCTTCCTTCGGCTTACGGGCAGCCACGGCGACGAAGCAGGCGGTGATCCTTTTGGTGGGCAGCCTCTGCAGCCACTCAAACATATTCAACAGCAAGCGGATCATCGCATCCGCCTTACGCCGCTGCAAAATCTTCCTCACGCCCAGAAAAATCAGCGTCGAAACACCCTGGGGATTGTGCAAAAGCCATTCCCTTTCTTCCGGCATCATGCCTATGGCCGCCAGGTCTCTCTCGAGCTGCGTTGCCGATACGGTATAACCGAGAGTGAAAGGGCCGATCCCCCATGAACTCAGCCAGCGGAGCGGGTGGTATAACGGATTCCAGGGATTGTCCAGCGTTACGAAAAGCATTCCGCCGGGTTTCAGGACGCGGGCCAGCTCCGCAAGCGCCAGAAGAAAGTCCTCACGACCGTCAAAATGATCCAGCGTGGAGGTCGACAGCACCAGATCGACACTTCGATCGCGCAAGCCCAAATGCCGGACATCGCTCACTATCGGCCGGATCTTTCGCCCGTGCCGCAGGGCCGCATTCTTCGCCGTCGAAAATGCGGCATCCAATCCGCCTGCCAGCCCGGCCCCGGCAGACAGCGATTCGAGCAGGCTGTCTTCTCCGAAAGCTTCCTCAAAAAGATCCGTCTTCAGGATCCGCTCCGCCTGCATTCCCTGGGTCCATTTGCGGATCAATCGCAAATGGGCATCCCGCTTTTGCCGCGCCGTCACGGCATCGAGGTACCACGAGGGACGCCGCCCTGCGCCCAGCCGCTCCCAGAATTGCCTCTTCACTTTGTGTCCCCGGCCTGATGCTCGCGCCGTGTTTCCGGCTCCGGCGCCATGTCGCACCCTTCGGATGCGACGGGAGCGCCTGAAAAGCCGCCCCTGTTGCATTCCCAATGAGCGAAAACCCGATCCATGGAGAAACCCATAACCAATGCGGGACGCCTGTCGAAGCATTTACCGTATCCCGGACCCGGCTGAAAACGCCGTCCCGCAAAACCCGGCAAAGCGTGCCCCCAGGGCTGCCTGCGGACGCACCGGATTGAGCAGTCCTCTGGTGGGTGTAGGCTATCACCTTGCCCGATGAATGCCACCGGAAAGTTCTTTTCGCCCCTCCCGCGAGGGATATAACAGCTCCCGAAGGGCGTTCCGGGCGATGGATGGGGAGATATTGCGCAGACCAGGGGCAAGGCTGTATGGGAGCATGGAGTTTGAAGTCGTATCAGCAAAATACCTGTGTATAATGCGCCTGGAATCATGCCTGAGACATCGGAAGGCGGGAAAATGTCCTTATCGGCGGCCCGGTGACGGCATCGAGCGAAAGTCGTGGGGCCGGATCAGCCGCCGAATCCGCAGGCCCTGCAATATCAGGATTGAGGAGGATTGAATGTCGCACGCCGCAATTGCCGTCGAACCGCAAACCGCACCCAAGAGCAAGACCGGGCTCGCATTGGCGGCCATCTTCCTGACGTATTTCGCATCCAGCTACATCTTCCGCGGCTGGATGGTCGCCGCGCCAAGGATCGCGGCGGAACTGAGCGGCATGCACCTGTTTTCCTGGGCGATCTCGCTGCCCGCCCTCGCCGCCGCCTTTGTAACCCTGATATTCGGGAAGCTGTCCGACATGTACGGGCGCCCTCTCATGCTTGCGATCAGCCTCCTCATCTACTTGACCGGGGCAACCCTCTGCGCGGTCAGCGAGACCTTTATCTTCTTTATCGGCGCCCGCGTTGTCCTCGCCCTGGGTCAGGGCGCCATTGCCCCTCTGTGCTTCTCCGTCGTGGGAGACCTTTTTCCTCCCACGGAGCGAAGCAAATGGACCGGCCTCCTGCAGATTCCATCGGGCATCGCCGCCCTCCTCATTCCAACGTTTGTGGGCTTTCTCACGGACAGGCTGAGCTGGCGCCACTATTTCTGGATCGCGCTGGCGCTCGCTCTGGTCGGCGCCATATTCGTGGTTTTCGGGATACCGTCGCAATCCAGGAAGATCGCCCACAGGATCGATTACCTCGGCTCCTTCCTGCTTGCCGCAGCTTCCTCGACAATCATACTCGCATTCTCCTGGGCCGGAAGCGTCTACGCCTGGTCCTCCGCGCAGATCCTGGGCCTGATGATCCTTTCCATGGTCCTCTGGGCTCTATTCATCCGTATCGAGCATAGGGCCGCCGAACCGATGCTGGCGCCCCAGGTCCTGGTGAACCGCACCTTTCTGACAGCCGCCGCCGCGGCTTTCTTTTCATCTTTTGGACTGCTCGGAGTCTCGGTGTATTACCTGCTTTTTCTTCAGGGAGTCCAGGGCACCAGCGCCACGCTCAGCGGACAGATCATCACCCCCTTCAGCGTACTTATGGCGTTTATCGGCGTCCCCACGGGATACCTGCTGGCCTGGAAAAAGCGCTTTAAGGCGCTGTATGTCTCCGGCTACGGCATCCTGACGGTCGTGATGATCTCGCTCCTTTTCTTCCATGCCCGCACTCCTCTCTGGCTGGGAGTTGCGGTCACTGCAGTCGCGGGGCTGGGGATCGGGGCTATTCCCACGATGAACACGCTCCTGGCCCAGTTCGCATTTCCGAAAAAGCTGCTGGGGGTCGCGGTGGCCGCGATGTTCTTTGTCGTGTTTCTGTCCCAGGCGGTTTCACCGGCGGTGATGGGCTCGGCCATGAACGCCAGCTATGCAAAAAAGCTGCAGGCTTCGCTGCCGCCCGAATTGAACCGGATCGCGGACAAAGAGGCACTGGCCTCCCTGGCGGATCCCCGGGTGCTGCTGTCGGAGAAAGCGATGCATGACCTGCGCGAGGACTTCCGGAAATTCGACGGCACGGGAGAAGCCCTGTTTCATAGGACCGTTCAGGCAATCCGCGACTCCCTGGAATCGAGCCTGAAGACTCTTTTCGCGATCGGCGCGGTGGCGATGCTGATCTCCTTCCTTCTGGTCGTCACGATTCCCGAAGTGTCGATGGAAGAATACGGGAACGACGAGAAAAATTGATATCGACACCCATGTTTTCAGAATTAAACGTCGCTGTAGAGCCCGGTCTGAGTTCCCTGGACCGCGGCCGCTATTTGAGTTTTTTCACATGCTCGGCAATGGCTTTGGCCTGCTCCTGGTTGAGATCGCCGATGGGATCCGCGTGGATGATTTTGGACTTGTCTCCCTTCAGGAGATATTCCACCAGCTTCTCGACGGTCATCGAAGTCCCCTTGATCGCGGGGATGTTCGCGTCCTTGTTGGCCTCCCCTTTGGAGCCGTGGCACGCGGAGCATTTGGAATCGTAAAGGGCGGCCCCGTCCTCGGCGGACAACGACCACGTCGGCGCCGCGGCGATCAGCGCAAACGCGGCAATAATGCATACACCTTTCATTCGTTGGACTCCTTGTTTGAAATGAAAAATAATCTAATCACGCCTTACCGAAGCTCTCCCGCCCGGGACCTCGTTCCCTGAATCTTATCCGGGGCCCATCTTTTATGCCCCAGGCACGCCGCTTGCGCAACGGTATTTTTCGTCCCAGCGGACGGGTCTGCAAACCCGTCCGTCTGTCTGAATAATAAGCCAGCGCACGGCTCTGGAGAGGCTGTCTCAAAACTCGCATGCCCGATCATTCGGCCGCCGTAAATAACTGATTCTATTAAAGCGACCTTTTTAATTTCCCAGTTATGAGACAGCCTCTGGAGAGCCGTGCTCACGAAAGCTTGTGTGCGGGCGGGTCTCCCCCAATCTATGTGTGTGTGCGGACGGGTCTCCAGACCCGTCCGTCTGTCTGAACAATAAGCCAACGCACGGCTCTGGAGAGGCGTGCTCATGAAAAACTCATGTGCGGGCGGGTCTCCCCTAATCTATGTGTGTGTGCGGACGGGTCTGCAAACCCGTCCGTCTGTCTGAACAATAAGTCAGCGCACGGCTCTGGAGAGGCGTGCTCATGAAAAACAAGGCATCCGTCGGCCTGCGCTAGCGTCGTCGATCGGACGCTCCTAAGGCGTGACGCACCGCCAGTTCGCAGCATCGGCGAGATCGCCTGTCCCGTCGTACGCCGCGTATTCCGGGAACGGGCAGAGCGGGCGCCTCAGGCCCGACTTGGGGTTCATTCCCATGATCTGGTCCGGGGCGATCCCCTCCTCCCGCCATTTCTCGAGCGCGCCGAGCGTGTCGAAGCTGTACGGCCCGCTCCCGCCGCTGCAGTGTCCCATGCCCGGAACCATGAACAGGCGCATCCAGTCCTGCTGTCCGCCCCCCATTTCCCGAAGGACGCTTTCGTAATAAAGAATCGTGTTTTCCGGAGGGATGCCCGTGTCATTCCATCCGGCGTAAAGCAGAAGCTTGCCGCCGTGCGCCTTATAGGCTCTGAGATCGGGATTGACGGCGTCCACGAAGCCCGCCGCCGCGTCGATCCGCGGCATGTCCCGGTCCAGGTCAAAGCCGCGCCAGTCGTAATCCGGATTCTGGAAACCCAGAATGCGGACAGTATCCCAGATGAAGGCGCTGGGCGCCGCGTTTGTGCTCGGCATCGCCGGTATTGCATTGCCCAGGGACTGCCCGGAAAATATCAGCACGCCTTTGCTGTTTTTGACTCCGCCGTAATATTCCTCGACGGTTAACAGTTCCCCCGGCGTCAAACAGTTTTCGCCGTCTCCCCCCTTGCAAAGGAGCGACAAGAAGTCGAAGCGGCAAAGCCGCGGGTTGTTCAGGAAGCCTTCCCTGAGCGTGTCACATTTATCCATGACTGCCTTGTGGACCATTTTCGCCTTGGCCTCCGATACCGCCTGGTCCGGATTGCGGGACAGACGTATGGTCGTGGCGACCGCAGAGGTATGCATATGGATATGCCGGTTGGCCAGAGCCCCCGCGATGATTCCATCGAAGTCTCCCGGATAGCGCTGCGCGGCCATCACGCCCTGCCGTCCTCCCGTCGAGCACCCCTTGAAATACGAAAAATCGGGCGGCCTAAAGTAATAGGCCGTAATGACGCGTTTGGAGTGAACCGCCATGAGATGAACGGCCCTGTAAGCGAAATCCACGATTTTTTCGGGATGGCCGAGCGCGAACATTCCGGACGGTCCGTCCGCCGCAGAATGGCCCGTATCCGTTGCAGCGGCGGCGTATCCGCGGCGCAGAGCGTTCTGCATATCCGCGTAACCCTGGATCGCGCCCGCCCATCCGCCGTTGCCTACCGCCAGAAACCTACCGTTCCATTTCTCCGACGGCATCCATAATTCCACATTGATATTGGAATCCGGCGCAGGCTTCAGGACCATTGCCACCCGGCAATGCGCAGGGAGGATTTCCCCGGACGTCTCGCCCATGGGAACTTTCGGCGCCGGCGCCGCAGGCGTGTTCTCAGCCCTGGTGATTTCAACGACGGCCCCGGGAATTTTAAGGTCCGTCAGCCTCGAACAGGAGTCGGCGTTCTGAGCGCGCAGGGGGCAGCAAAAGATCATAATGATGATCGGCGACAAGGCGACATAAGGAATCCGCTGCATAAAGTGATCCTCCAGCTTGCACCCCGAGTATAGACCAGATCCGTCTTTGGAACGCCACGATTCGGATTTGGAAATGCCGATCGCACGGCTCTGGAGAGGCTGTCTCAAAACTGGCGTTCCTCCTCCTTTAGTGAGCGTAAGTTACTGATTCTATTAGAGCGATCTTTTAAATTTCCCGGTTATATGACAGCCTCTGGAGAGGCGTTCTCACGAAACACTCGTGTGCGGATGGGTCTCCAGACCCGTCCGTCTGTCCGAACAATAGGCGAACGCACGGCTCTGGAGAGCCGTGCTCACGAGATATAGGTAGAGGCGGGCGCACGG
>CAYZTZ010000037.1:6192-25009 GCA_964481255.1 uncultured Acidobacteriota bacterium
GTGCTCACGAGATATAGGTAGAGGCGGGCGCACGGCTCTGGAGAGCCGTGCTCACATGGATGACGTCGGTTTCAAGAAAATTGCCAAGCAAAGCGTATTCCCATATCATAATAGCGTGCCAAGAGACACCCGGCGCAAAGGGCATGCAAAACAACGAATCGGACGAAGCCAAAAAGCTGACCACCCTGCTGGAAATGAACAAGGTTCTATCCGGCACGCTGAATCTCCAGCATTCCCTGCACCGCGTTCTCGAAATCCTGGAACAGCGCCACGGCATGTTCCGCAGCACCGTCATGCTGCTGGAAGGGAATTCGGAGCTCCGCGTCGCCGCCGCCAACGGCGTGGCCGCCGAAGGACAGCGCGCCGTCTATCGCCTCGGGGAGGGCATCAACGGGCGCGTCGCCGAAAGCGGCAAGCCGATTGTGGTGCCGCAGGTGAGCCGCGAACCGCTCCTGTTGCACCGCATCGCGCCGCGCAAAGGCATGAAGGAGGAATCCTCCTACATCTGCGTCCCCATCCCGACAGGACAGAAAACCATCGGCGCGCTCGGCGTGAACCTCCGCTTCCGGAAAGGCCGCGACTTCGACCCGATCGTCCAATTCCTCCGCGTGGCGGCCGGCATGATCGGCCAGGCGGTGAGGGTGGAGCATCTGGTGGAGGCCGAAACGCACCGCCTGGTCGAGGAGAACATCCACCTGCGGGAAGAGCTGCGGACGCGCTACGACTTTTCCAACATGATCGGCAGCAGCGGCGGGATGCGGCAGGTCTACGAGCAGATCGCGCAGGTCGCCGCCACCAACACGACCGTCCTGATCCGGGGAGAGTCGGGAACGGGGAAGGAGCTCATCGCGCACGCCCTGCACTACAACTCCCCTAGGGCGAAAAAGCCCTTCGTCAAGGTCAGCTGCGCTGCTTTGCCGGACACGCTGATCGAGTCGGAGCTTTTCGGCTATGAGAAGGGGGCCTTCACCGGCGCCCAGGCGCGCAAACCCGGACGCCTGGAGCTGGCTGAAGGCGGGACGCTGTTCCTCGACGAAGTGGGCGATCTGAATCTCTCCACTCAGGTCAAGCTGCTGCGCGTCATCCAGGCGCGGGAATTCGAGCGTTTGGGGAGCACCGAGACCATCAAGATCAATATCCGCCTGATCGCCGCCACCAATAAAGACCTCGAAAGGGCCATCGCCGAAGGGAGTTTCCGCGAGGATCTTTACTATCGTCTGAATGTCTTCACGATCTTCGTCCCGCCGCTGCGCGAACGCAAGCCGGACATCATGGCGCTGACGGACTTTTTCCTGGAAAAATATACGAAGGAACACGGGAAGAACATCAAGCGCATCTCCACGCCCGCCATCGACATGCTGATGAGCTATCACTGGCCCGGCAACGTGCGCGAGCTGGAGAACACCATCGAGCGCGCCGTGCTTATCTGCGACGGCAACGTCATCCACGGGCACCACCTGCCGCCGACGCTGCAGACCGCGGAGGCCTCCGGCACCGTCGTGCGCGTATCGCTCGCCGAGGCCATCGCGTCCTATGAAAAGGACCTGATCCAGGACGCGCTTAAGACGACGCGCGGCAACCGGCGCAAGGCCGCCCGCCAGCTCAATACCACCGAACGGATCATCAATTATAAGGTCAAAAAATACGGCATCGACTGCCGCCGCTTCCGGAAATAGACGCCGCACGCCTCATCCCCGGGAATCCTTTGCCCTCCTTATGCGGGAGCAAAGCAGCGGCTCCCGGAAGCAGAAGCTGAGAATATGAATCACATTTTTGTATTATCTTATCATAATACATACAATATTGTAATATTCTTAATTCGCCTGCTACGGCGGCCGTCCCGGGCCCGATGCATCGCCGGCGCATAAAACCATGATCTTTCAGTTTTTCCGGGACCTGAGGGCTTCCCCGGGCGCCTCCTTTCCCGGATTGGAACAGATATTGCTGTGCTTTTCAATGGTATGGAGGTCGTGTGGTTTCAATGGAAGAGGCAAGCCTGATGAGGAGCCCGAAAGTCGAGGGCCTGTATGACCCGCGCCATGAAAGGGACGCGTGCGGCATCGGCTTCATCGCCAGTATCCGCGGCGAAAAATCCCACGACATCATCCTCAAGGGGATCGAGATCCTGGTCAACCTGACCCACAGGGGAGCCAGCGGTTGCGATCCGGTCACCGGAGACGGCGCGGGCATTCTGATTCAGATCCCCCACGCGCTTTTCGAACGCGAGTGTTCAAAACTCGGCTTCCCCCTTCCCGCGCCCGGAGAATACGGCGTCGGCATGGTTTTTCTTCCCGTGGAGCGCCACCAGCGCCTGATCTGCGAGGGTATCCTGGAGGGCATCGCGCGCGAAGAGGGCCTGACGGTGCTGGGCTGGCGGGACACTCCCATCGCCGCGGACTCCATCGGGAGAATCGCGCGCGCCTCCCAGCCCTACATCCAGCAGATTTTCATCCGGGGAGCCCCGGGCATGGACCCGGACGCCCTGGAACGCAGGCTCTACGTCGCCCGCAAGCGCGCCGAAGCGGCCGTCGCCGCCTCGGAAGTGCGCGACAAGGACTTTTTCTACATCCCCTCGCTTTCGTCGCGCACCATCGTTTACAAGGGGCTTCTGCTGGCGACGCAGATCGCAAGTTTTTATAAGGAGCTCTCGGACCCCCTGGCTGCGAGCGCCCTCTGCCTTGTCCACCAGCGCTTTTCGACCAACACTTTCCCGAACTGGAAACTCGCCCATCCCTTCCGCTTCCTCTGCCACAACGGGGAGATCAACACGCTGCGGGGCAACACGGCCTGGCTGGAAGCGCGCGAGTCCACCCTCGCGTCGCCCCTGTTCGGGGAGGACGTGAAAAAGCTTCTCCCCATCGCGATGCCGGGCGGCAGCGATTCCGCGATCCTGGACAACGTGGTCGAACTGCTCTATCTCTCGGGCCGCAGCCTGCCGCATGCCCTGGCGATGCTCATTCCGGAGGCGTGGGACGGCGACCCCAACATGCCGCCGGAAAGAAAAGCGTTTTACGCCTACCATGCGTCCATGATGGAGCCGTGGGACGGGCCCGCCGCAATCGCGTTCACGGACGGCCGTATCATCGGGGCGACCCTCGACCGAAACGGCCTGCGGCCGGCCCGTTATCTCGTCACGAAGGACGACCTTGTGGTTATGGCCTCGGAGACGGGCGTTCTGCCCCTGCGGCCCGAAGAGGTCCGCTTTAAAGGCCGCCTTCAGCCGGGGCGAATGCTCCTTGTGGACCTGGAGGCCGGCCGGATCATTCCCGACGACGAAATCAAGGGGCGGTTGGCGGCCCGCAGGCCCTACGGCGAATGGCTGAGGGAGAACCAGTCCTCCCTGGACGAACTGCCGGATCCGCCGCGCTGGCAGCAGACAGATTTTGATTCCATTGTCCAGCGCCAGCGTTCCTTCGGATATACCGCCGAAGAATTGCGCGTGATCCTCGCCCCCATGGCCTCCCAGGGGCAGGAGCCCGTGGGGTCGATGGGCGTCGATACGCCGCTGGCCTGCCTGTCCGACAAGCCTCAACTCCTGTTCAACTACTTCAAGCAGCTTTTCGCGCAGGTGACCAACCCGGCGATCGACCCGATCCGCGAGGAGCTCGTGATGTCGCTTACCGGTTTCATCGGCAGGGAGCGCAATCTCCTGGATGAAACGCCCCAGCACTGCCACACGCTGAAGCTCAAGAACCCGATCCTGACCAATCACGACCTTGAAAAGCTGCGGCGGGTTTCCTGGGGGGATTTCCTGGCCGCCACCCTTCCCATGCTCTATAGGGTTTACGGGGGCGAACAGGAACTCGAGCGGGCCCTCGTCGAACTGTGCCGCCGCGCTTCGCTGGCGATAAAGTCCGGTTACACGGTCCTGATCCTTTCCGACCGCGGCATCGATAAGGAATACGCCCCCATCCCAAGCCTGCTGGCGCTGACGGCCGTTCACAATCACCTTATCCGCGAGAAGACCCGCACGCAGGTCGCGGTCATCGTGGAATCCGGCGAACCCCGCGAGGTGATGCATTTCGCCCTTCTGCTGGGCTACGGAGCCAGCGCTGTGAATCCGTACCTGGCCGTCGAGACCATCGAAGACCTTCACCGCCGGGGCTGGCTCCCGGACGGCCTGTCCCTGGCTGACGCGATTGAAAATTACCGCAAAGCGGTGAGCAAGGGACTGCTGAAGGTCCTCTCGAAAATGGGCATCTCGACCCTCCAGAGCTATCAGGGGGCGCAGGTCTTCGAGGCCGTCGGCCTGAACGGGGCCCTGGTGGAGAAGTATTTCACCGGCACCTCGTCGCGCATCGAGGGAATCGGGTTGGACGTGCTGGCGAAGGAAGTGAGGATGAGGCACGAGCACGCCTTCCAGCCGGTCACCGACGCCGACACGGAACTCGAAATGGGCGGCGATTACGCATACCGCGCCCAAGGGGAGTATCATTCCTTCAATCCCCTGACGATCAGCACGCTGCAGCGCGCCGTGCGGGGGTCGGACTACGAGACCTACCGCCGGTATTCCGAATCGATCAACGGGCGCAACCGCCGGCTTTGCACCCTGCGCGGGCTCTTCAAGTTAAGGAAGGCCGCGCATCCTCTGCCGCTGGATCAGGTCGAGCCTGCGTCCGAGATCGTGAAGCGCTTCGCCACGGGAGCCATGTCTTTCGGTTCCATCAGCAAGGAAGCCCATGAAACGATCGCCGTCGCCATGAACCGGATCGGCGCCCGGTCGAACACCGGAGAAGGGGGCGAAGACGAGGAGCGTTTCGCGCGGGATCCCGGCGGCGACTGGCGCCGCAGCGCGATCAAGCAGGTGGCTTCGGGCCGTTTCGGGGTCACGGCCGCCTACCTCGTAAACGCCGATGAACTTCAGATCAAGATCGCCCAGGGCGCCAAGCCAGGAGAGGGAGGACAACTCCCCGGCGGCAAAGTCGACGCCGAAATCGCGCGCGTGCGCCACTCCATCCCCGGAGTGCAGCTGATCTCGCCGCCGCCGCATCACGACATCTACTCCATCGAAGACCTGGCTCAGCTGATCTACGACCTCAAGAACGTGAACCCTCACGCCCGGATATCCGTCAAGCTGGTCGCGGAGGTGGGCGTCGGCGTCGTCGCGGCGGGGGTGGCGAAGGCGCACGCCGACGCCATCCTGATCAGCGGGCACGACGGCGGAACGGGCGCATCGCCGCTCACGGCGATCCGCCACTCCGGGATCCCCTGGGAACTCGGCCTGGCCGAGACCCAGCAGGTCCTGGTTCTCAACGACCTGCGCAGCCGCGTCCGCCTGCAGGCCGACGGAAAGATGCAGACCGGCCGCGACGTCGTTATCGCGGCGCTCCTGGGCGCCGAGGAGTTCGGTTTTTCGACAGCGCCGCTTGTCGCCCTCGGATGCGTCATGATGCGCAAGTGCCATCTGAACACCTGCCCCGTCGGGATCGCCACTCAGGATCCGGAGCTGCGGAAGATGTTTCAAGGCCGTCCGGAACACCTGATCCATTTCTTTTTCTATGTCGCCGAAGAAGCCCGGGAGCTGATGGCGGAAATGGGATTCCAATCCATGGACGAAATGATCGGCCGGGTGGACGCGCTGGACATGGAAGACTGTTCCAGCCACTGGAAAGCGAAAGGCATCGACCTTTCCTCGATCCTTTACAGCCCTCCCGTCCCGGGCCGCGTGGGGCGGCGCTGCCGCGAGCCGCAGAATCACGGTTTGGAACAGGCCCTCGATCACGCCCTGATGGATCGCGCCCGCGAAGCCCTGGAAGAGGGAACGCCTGTCGAGGTGAGATTGCCGATCCAGAACGTTCACCGGACGGTCGGAGCCATGCTGAGCGGCGAAATCATGCGCCGCTTCGGATCCGCGGGGCTTCCTGAAGATACTCTGAAGTTTTATTTCTCCGGTTCGGCGGGCCAGAGCTTCGGCGCTTTCCTGGTCCGAGGCGTCACTCTGATCCTGGAAGGGGACGCGAATGATTACGTCGGGAAAGGGCTTTCGGGAGGAAGGATCATCCTGCGTCCGCCCGCAGGTTCCTGTTTTTCTCCGGAGGAAAACATTATCGCGGGAAATGTGGCGCTGTACGGCGCCAC
The DNA here is from genome assembly GCA_964481255.1 of uncultured Acidobacteriota bacterium. Taxonomy (GTDB): domain Bacteria; phylum Acidobacteriota; class UBA6911; order UBA6911; family UBA6911; genus UBA6911. Next base: position 12,271 of record CAYZTZ010000037.1, read on the forward strand.
CGCAGGGGAGGCCTTTTTCAACGGCATCGCCGGCGAGCGGTTCGCCGTGCGGAATTCCGGGGCCACCGCCGTCGTGGAGGGAGTGGGAGACCACGGCTGCGAATACATGACGCGAGGCACCGTGGCCGTCCTCGGGCCGACGGGGAGAAATTTCGCGGCGGGGATGACGGGAGGGATCGCCTACGTGCTCGACGAGACGGGCGAATTTATTTCGACGCGGTGCAACCGCGACAGCGTGGACCTCGAGCCGCTTGAGGCGGAAGACCGCGCCATACTTCAGGGATTGATCCGGCGCCATCGCGCGCTGACCGCCAGCCCGCGCGCCGCGTGGATCCTGGACCGCTGGGAGCAGCTCGTCCCGCGGTTCGTCAAAGTTTTCCCGCGCGAATACAAGAGGGTTCTAGGCATTCCGGCGGAAGGAACAAAGGCCGGGATTGTGATGAGGCAGGCCGCTCATGGGTAAGATCACGGGTTTCATGGAATACACACGGGAAACGCCGCCACGGCGGCCGATCGAGGAACGCGTCCGCGATTTCTTCCCGGTGTACCTGCCGCTTGCGGACGAAAAACTGGCGGTTCAGGGCGCCCGATGCATGGACTGCGGCGTTCCTTTCTGCAACTGGGGCTGCCCCCTGAACAACCTCATTCCAGACTGGAACGACATCGTCTTTCGAGGACGCTGGCAGGACGCGATCCGCGTTCTGCACTCCACCAACAATTTCCCGGAATTCACCGGCCGGCTCTGCCCGGCCCCCTGTGAAGCCGCCTGCGTCCTCGGTATCAACCGGGATCCTGTCAGCATCCGCTCCATCGAAAACGCCATCGTGGAAAGGGCCTTTCGGGAGGGCTGGATCCGCCCGCAGCCTCCGGAGTCCCGCACCGGAAAGCGGGTGGCCGTCGTGGGATCCGGGCCGGCCGGCCTCGCCGCGGCGCAGCAGCTCAACCGGGCCGGGCACCAGGTCGTTGTGTTCGAAAAAGCCGACCGCATCGGGGGCCTGTTGCGCTACGGGATTCCCGATTTCAAGTTGGAGAAGGAAATACTCGACCGCAGGCTCGACCAGCTGACGCGGGAAGGCATCCGCTTCGAGACGCGGGCGCACGTGGGCGGAAATTTGCCCGCCGCGCCTCTTCGCAGGAAGTTTGACGCCATGCTGCTGGCCGGAGGCGCCGAAAAGCCGCGAGACCTGGAAGTGCCGGGGCGCGAGCTCCGGGGGATCCATTTCGCCATGGATTTTCTGGTTCAACAGAACCGCCGCGGCGCGGGCGAACGGATCGATTCGGCGAAGGAAATCCTCGCCACCGGCAAGCGCATCGCCATCATCGGCGGAGGGGACACGGGGGCGGATTGCCTGGGTGCGTGCCACCGGCAGAGAGCCTTGTCGGTGCACCAGCTCGAGATATTGCCGGCTCCGCCCGTCGAGCGCTCCCCGGAAACTCCGTGGCCCCTTTGGCCGCTGCAGTTAAGGGTCGAAAGTTCCCACGAGGAAGGCGGGATCCGTGAATGGGGCGTCTCGACCATCCGATTCGAGGGGGATGAGCATGGGAACGTGGCGCGCCTTGTCGCCGTGCGCGTCGGTCCCCCTCCCGGCTTCGACCCGATCCCGGATTCGGAATTCTCGCTGGACGTGGATATGGTGATTCTTGCATTGGGCTTTACCGGCACCGAACCCAACGGCATGCTGGAACAGCTGGGCGTTCGTTTGGACCCGCGGGGCCGTGTGGAAGCCGGCGACGACTATATGACTTCGGTTCCGGGAATCTTCGCCGCCGGAGACATGCGTCGCGGCCAATCGCTGATTGTTTGGGCGATCGACGAGGGGCGCAGGGCCGCCGACGCCATCCACCGCTACCTCCGGCAGTCCTCCGCCAGGGAGGTCCGGTGACAAATCACATGGCGGCGGACTCCATGATTCCCCCATCACCAAAAGTGCCGCCCCATCCGCGGCGTCCCGCTCTCCAGCCTGCGTCCGTCGCAGGCCGCGGACTTGGAGAATTCGCAAGCCGTCCGGGAAGACGGACCGGCTTTGTCCAGTGCATACTCCCATAAAACATTGTCGCGCGCGCCAAGGAAGCTGCAGCGGACCCCAATACGGCGTTCGGCGCAAAGTCCGAAGCCGCTTGCGGATTCCAGAGCCTGTTGCAGGCCCCGGCGATTCAGGCCTCCACCGGACTCCCGCGCAGGGACTGGGCGAGCTGAGCCGTCCAGACCGGAAGGTCCCGGTCAGGGATCCGGCCGCCCGTGATCGAGCTGACGTAGAAATTGTTTTCCGCGCGCCCGTTCCATGTGGTGATCTTGGCGGAATGGATATAGAGCCCGCGGCGGGAGAGGCTGCGCGTCATCCAATAGAGCAGGCCCTGCTGGTCGGGCGCCACAATATGCACGACCGTATGCTCCTCGGAAAGGTCGTTGCGCAGATCGACGGCTTCCAGGACGATGCCCGCGGGAAGAGTCTTTCCCGCGTCCTCGAGGAAGTCTTCCACCGTGCGCGCGCCCGTCAGCACGTCCCTCAAGGCGGACCGGATTCTGCGCGCCTTGTTCTCGGAAATCTGCGTTCCGTTGCAGCTGATCCAGAGCGTGTCGAGGACGACCGGCGTCTCCTTTTTCATTGTAAACGCCTGGGCCTTGTGAATATCGACGCCGCATCCATACAAAACGCCCGCAATCTTGGCCAGAATGCCCGGCCGCGGGTCGTCCAGAGTGCAAAGCGTCAGCTCCGAGTAGTCATCGCCGGGGCGGTTGTAGACGTCGAGCACGACATGTTCCGATTCGAGCCTGTCGAGGAGCTGCAGATGAAAGGCGATTTCCTCCAGGGGAGTGTTGAGAACATAGCCGGCGGGCATCGCGTCGCAGTGTTTGAGCACCGCCGCCTCGTTTCTTGCCTGAAGCGCCGTCAGCTTCCTGCGCACCAGGGCGGTCTGATCCTCGGGAGTTTGGCCGCAACCGTCGTCGGAACGGCGGCGGAAGTGGTCCTGGATTTTCGCGTAGAGATCTTCAAGGTTCCTCAGGTCCATGGATGTCCAGTTATTCTCAGCCACCGCGCTGTTGTCGACGTAAGTGAAGACATACAGGTGGCGCAGCGCCTCAAGACCGGGAATGAGGTCCGCGGCCTGGCGGATGACGTGGGCGGATTTCAGGTCCTGGAGCCTCGCCGTGCGGACGAGGAGCAGGTGTTGCCGGATCAGCAGATCCAGGATTTCCCTCTTTTCCGGAGCGAGCCTTAATCGGGCTGCAACCGATGCGGCGAGCTCCGCGCCGGCGATGCTGTGTTCCTTCCCCGGCACGAGCTTCCCCGCGTCGTGGAGCAGGGCCGCGAGACACAGAATATCGAAATGCGGGCATTGGTTCAGCAGGTCGGAAAAACGCTCTTCCCCGGGACGGGGACCGGCGCGCAGGCGTTCGAGATGTTCCACCATGCGCATCGAATGCTCCCCCACCGTGTAGCGATGAGCCGGATCGGGCGGGACAAAGCGCATAACTTTCGAGTAATCGGGAATGAACCGATCCAGGACCCCGAAATCGCACAGAGAGCGCAGGGTGGAGGCGACGGCCCGCCTTTCGCAGAGGATCTGATGGAACCAGCGGATCTCTTCGCCGGACGGCTCCCCCGGTTGAGGGGCTGTCATCCGCTCCTCCGCGAGCCGCCGCCGGCACCTGAGGCTGACGGGAACGGAATAACGCTGGGACAGGAGGAACAGGCTCGCTGCGCGGGAGCGGGCCGGGGAACCGTCGTCCAGGTTCAGGGTCCCGTCCCGCAACAGAATACCGTTGACATCGAGAGGCCCTTCAAGCAGCGTCTCGACCGCCGTTCGGCGGAATCCCGCCAGCGTCTCGGCATGTTCCCAGTGCCGGGAAAGCCAATCCTGCGCGCCACATCCCTCCAATTCCCGCGCGATTCGGTCCTGATAGTTCGAAATCAAAACATCCGAAGGCTTACCGGCGGCAATATGCAGCCAGGTCCGGGCGCGCAGGAACCAGTCCGCAGCCTCCCGCACCCTTACGAGCTGCCCTTCGGGGATCCCGGCGCGCTCCCTCAGCACGCCGTCAAGGTTTTGGGCGTCGCATCCCAACAGCAGCTGGAATATCCAGCGGGCATGGTGCAGGTCCCGAAGCGAGCCCGGACCCTCTTTAAGATTAGGTTCCACGTAATAAAAGCAGGGACGCGCCGTCCGCTCCTCTGCATCGGCCGCAGGCTGGGATTCGAGCATCAGATCGAGAGGTGAAAGCGATTCGCGCACACGAAGGGCAAGTCTCTCCGCCAGGGTCCTGTCTCCGCAGACATGCCTCAGATCGAGAAGAGCCGTTTTGGTCCTTACGTCCCAGGCGCTCGCCTCGGCAGCGGGCCGGAACGAATATCCCACGTGGACGTCTCGAAGGGAAAGAAACACGTCCATGACGAGACGGAAGGCGTTGTGCACCAGGGCCTCCACCCACGGGTCCTCCTCTTCCGACGGAACGAAGGCGATGTCGATATCCGAGTAGGGATTGAGCTCCCTTCTGCCGTAGCTTCCGGTGGCCACGATGGCGAGCGAGGATCCCCGGCTGCGCGCGGCCCTGCCGTCGGCCGTCCGGCAGGAGACCTCGTAGATCTGGCGCACCAGCCCGTCGACGAGCGCGGCGTGCGCCTTGAGCAGATCGCGGCACGGCGCGTTCCAGGACACGCGCCGAAAAAGCCTCGACCGCCCTTCCCTTAAGCCGCGCTGGAGCAACTCGATCTTTTTGGTCATCATCGGCCGCTCCGGACCCGTGAAATGGAGCCCCCATGAACCCGCGCCGTCGACAAGAACCGCGGGGCTTCGGCCCTGTCGCGACACGGGGGGCTACAGAGAGTCCTCTCCTCGTTCGCCGGTGCGGATGCGAAGGGCGTCCAGAAGGGGCAGCACGAAGATCTTGCCGTCCCCGATCTCGCCCGACGAAGCCGTTTTTCGAATGCTCCGGACGACCTCTTCGCACTGTTCATCCGTAACCGCGACCTCGATCTTGCACTTGGGGAGGAGGTCGACGTTGTATTCCGAACCCCGGTAGCGTTCGACCTGTCCCTTTTGCCTGCCCGCTCCTCGCACGTCCGTGACCGTCAGGCCGGCGATCCCGATCGCCGAGAGCGCTTCCTTGACGGCCTCCAGACGGTGCGGTCGTATGATCGCCAGAATCAGTTTCATCGTCTTGGTCCTCAATGGTTCGTAAGTTCAATGCCGTTGTCCCCGCGGTCAACCTTGAATCGGCCGCGGGCCTATCCCGGCCGGCGGCTCGTTCGAATCCGGCCTCACATCCAGGGGATTCTCCTTATCAGTCCGCACTGTAGGCGGTTTCTCCGTGTTGCGAGAGATCCAATCCTATTTCCTCTTCCTCCGGGGCCACCCGCAGACCCATGATTCTGTCGATGACCTTCAGCAGAACGATGGAAACCACGAAACCCCAGACCGCGGTGGCCGCGACGGCGGCCATCTGTATCAGGACCTGCCTGGGATTGCCGTACAGCAGTCCGTCCGCGCCGCCCGGATTGATGAATTTCTGCGCGAAGACGCCGGTCGCGAGGGCGCCGAAAATTCCCCCCACCCCGTGACAGGCGAAAACGTCGAGCGTGTCATCGAGCCGCGTGCGGTCAAGCAGCACGACCATGAGGCTGCAGAGCATGCCGACGAGCAGACCGATAATGACGGCGGCCGTCGAGTCGACGAAACCCGCCGCCGGCGTAATCGCCACCAGTCCGCAGACGGCGCCCGTCGCGGCGCCCGTCGCGGAAGGCTTGCCCCATAGGGTCCAGTCGACGGCCATCCAGCTCAGGGCCGCGAACGCCGCGGCGATATTGGTGGTGACCAGGGCGTTCACGGCCACGCCGTTCATGGCGAGGGCGCTGCCGGCGTTGAATCCGAACCAGCCGAACCAGAGCAGGGCCGCTCCGAGAATAACGAAAGGAACGTTGCTCGGACGCGCTCCATGAGCGCTCTTATGGCGCCGGCCGATGACCATGGCCGACCCGAGCGCGGAGACTCCCGCCAGAACATGCACGACCGTACCGCCCGCGAAATCCAAAGCGCCCAGGTTCCGGAGCCAGCCGCCCACGCCCCAGACCCAGTGCGCCGCGGGCGCATATACAAACGTCGTCCATAGTATGATGAAGACGATCAGCGACCGGAAGCGGATGCGCTCGGCGAATGCGCCGATGATGAGCGCCGGCGTGATCGCGGCGAATTTCAGCTGGAAAAAATAGAACAGTGCCCCGGGAATAGTCGCGGCGTAGGCCGTGTCCGGCGCCGCGCCCACTCCGTGAAGGAACGCATGCTTCAGTCCTCCGATAAAACCTCCCCGGCTCGGCGCAAAAGCCAGGCTGTACCCCCAGAGCGTCCAGACGCCGGTGGAAATGGCGAAAATGATCAGACACTGCATGATGGTGGAGACCACGTTCTTCTGCCTCACCAGCCCGCCGTAGAAAAAGCCCAGAGCCGGCGTCATCAGCATGACCAGGGCCGCCGCCGTTGAGACCCAGGCCGAATCCGCGGCGCTCAGGCCGCCGGCATCTCCGCTCGGCGCGATCGCGCCCGACCGGGCCAGGTAGGTGAGCCAGCCCCCCAGCGCCACCGCCGCCGTTACTATCGAAACGATTTTTGCCTTCATGGGACTAAACGCTTCCTTTCCGCTATGGGGGACTGCAAAAGGCGTGCCACGCCGCGGGAAGATTCGGGTTTCGCCGGCTCCGCCGGTCTAAGGCGCACATCGGTAAGCCTTTACCTCGATGAGAGAGGGGGCCTGACCCTGAAACGCGGCAAGAGGACAATAGATACATTTATGTATTATTCATAATTTCATTATACATATATGTATATATTTTACATCCCATTCGGGACCTCGCGGCCGGCCGTCTTTTCGGCACCGTCTGCGCGATTAAGAGCGCTAATACATTTTTGGATTTTCCGTATCACTATCAGACATATTTGAAATTATAGTATTCCGCCCTCCTTCCTATAGGATTTTCGATCCTGCGCAATGACAACGGCATGGGGCGACGTCGTGAGGAATCCGTCCGCTGGAACGGATCTTGCAAGGACCCTATCTCGAAGTCCCGGGACTGCGGCGGCCGCCGAGTCAGACCGGCTGAGGGCAAAGCAGCCCATAGACCCCGCCGGAGGGCCGCCGCGCCGGTTCGTTTATCGAAAGAAAGGCGGAGAATATCGATGAAAGCTTTTTATGTGTTTGCCGGATGGCTGGCCCTCGCCTGTTCTCTCGGTGCGGGCCGCGCCGCGGCCCAGTCGACGATCTTCAATATACCGACCACGGATACCGTGTCCGCGAAAGGCCTATACGCGGAATTCGATTTTCTGGCGCAGGCGCCCGATACCGGTTATTCCCGGACCTATCTGTATAACCCGCGCCTGGTGGTCGGCGCGCGTCACGATCTTGAGTTCGGAGTCAATTTCCCTGTTTACACCGTCCGCACCGGCGGCGCGTCCTCGACCGACGGCTATATCCAGCCCAATGCAAAATGGAGGTTTTATCGAAGCGACGGCGGAATCGCTCTGGCCGTGGGCGGACTGGTGAACGCGCCCTTGAACGAGCGCGACGCGCAGGACGGCTGGGGCCTGATCTATGGCCTTGTCAGCAAAAAGATCGAGGCGGGGAACTGCGGCCCGCGCTTCCACGCGGGCGCCTACAAAATCGTATCCGCCAATCAGGACCCAAAGAACGGGCCGGTGAGCTTCGCGGGCCCGCGCGCCGGAGCCATCCTGGGATACGAACAGCCTGTTTACAAACGAATCAGTATAGTCGCGGACTGGTACAGCGGCCGCAACAGCATCGGATATTTGACGCCCGGCGTCTCCCTCACGCTTCCGGGCGCAGGCCTGTTGAACGCCGGCTACAGCATCGGCAACGATAGTTGGGCCGACGACAACGCCGTTCGGAACCGCTATTTCTTCGTCTATTACGGCGTGACATTTTAAAAACGCCGCTTGCGGGTTTTGAACCGCTGCTGCGCCATCCTGTGTGGCCGTTCGGTTATGGCGCAAAGGCAGGCGCTGGATATCCGCAATAAAACAGGGCCGTGCCGAAAAGCCGTATCCGGCGACGGGATCCAGGTGCAGAATGCGCTTTCCATCAAGGCACGCCCATCGAAGCCGATGGGACGCCACGGGGATCCCGTGCGCCGGTTCATTCTGAGCCTGCGGTCATCTGCTTCTCCTGTTTCCGCCATGTTGACCGGAAACGGCAAGCCCTGTCCGCTCCATCCCGAATCCTGAAGCCGGGAGGCCGGCTCGTCGCCGCTCATTTCGACTCCTCGGAGGAAATCAATCGTCGCCACAAAACGTGCGCCGCCGCTCGGGCACGATTCTCTGCCCGGCAAAACGGAGATGCGGTCGTTGTTGGATCAAGCCGGGTCGCCCATCGATTTGTTCCCTGATGAGCCGGGGGTCTATTGTATTCTTTCGCACCCCCGGGCGGCCGGCCGCCGGGGATGATTCTCGACGGCGTACGTTCTCGGCTTTCCTGATTTTCCCATGCTTGCGGAATTCAACCGGAGCGACCGGCGCCTTCGACCGGATCCTCCCGTCCCATTTACATTGACATTATGACGACGTTAAAGAGCGTGTTAAAATCTCACCGGATTTTTCATTGGAACTTGAATACAAAGCGGGATGGGATGGATCCAATGCCCGGCCCATGGAGTGCAATGCCTTATGCCAACCGACTACACCCGAATCACGCCCATTTTACAATTCGACGGCACCTCCTGCTGGGCGGAGGCGCTGGAGTGGTGGGCGAAAGCCGCCCGCCGCAGCGCCATCGACCAGTTGTCCCTGATCGGCAAATATGAACGGTACTGGGACTCCTCAGGCGATCCCGACAGTAATCCCCAATACGGCTCGGTTTCCAGGGAAAACCTCATGCAAATCCTGTCGGACTCGTGCTGGCGCATGCAATGCGAGGAAATTCGCAGCATCCTGTTCAACCAGCGGTATTTGAGCGGCCGGCTGCCCTGCATCGTGGCTTACTTCGAGGGCGAGGCGGGCGGCTACCATGCGGTCGTCGCCTGCGCCGCCGGCGAAACCGCGGCAACCTGCATGGATCCCGCCCTGGGCGCCTTTCGCGAGTACCGGTACGGTCATTTCCACAGGCGGGACAAACTCGTGGTGGGATGGCCCAGGTAAAGGTCGGGCCGGTCTTCCTCCGGAGTTTTTATCAGCGAATCGGCAGCCCTTAAAGCGGAGGTGCAATTTGTAAAAAGATGCCAGGGCCTGCCGCATTCATTGACCGGCGCTGGAATATGCGGCCCCCCATCCCATCGTCAACCGGTGCCGTGGTATTCCTGCAGGCTGCACACGGCGAGCGTCTTGTTCTTGATCGACATGATCCCGCGCACGGCCGCGGAGGCGGCCGACAGGGTGGTGATGCAGGGCACATTATGGGCCAGGGCCACGCGGCCGATTTCGTATTCGTGCGTGCGCGACACCTTGCCCCAGGGCGTGTTGACGATCAGATGGATTTTCCCCTGGCGGATCAGGTCGAGCGAGGTCGGCTCCCCCATGCCCACCTTATGCACCAGTCCGCAGGCGATGCCGCAGGCGCGCAGGGACCGACACGTGCCTTCGGTGGCCACGAGGTCGAAACCCAGCTCGATGAAATCTCGGGCTATGGGGATGATGCGCATCTTGTCCCGGTCGTTGACGCTGACAAACACCGTCCCCGAGGTGGGCAGACCGCCGCCGGCGGCAAGCTGGGACTTGGCGAAGGCGTTGCCCAGGCTGAAGGCGATGCCCATCACCTCTCCGGTGGAGCGCATTTCCGGCCCCAGGTAGATGCTCACGTCGCTGAACTTGTTGAACGGCAGGACCGCCTCCTTGACCGAGATGTGCCTTGGCGCGGGAGGGCGCGTCAGGCCCATCTTCCTCAGAGACTTCCCGATCATGACGCGGGCGGCGATTTTGGCCAGAGGCAGGCCGACGGCCTTGCTGACGAAAGGCACCGTGCGCGAGGCGCGCGGATTGACTTCCAGCACGTAGACCTCGCCGTCGCGCATCGCGTACTGCACGTTCAGCAGGCCGCGGACCTTTAGAGCTTCGGCAAGACGCCGCGTGTACAACTCGATGCGGGCGAGATGCTCGGGCGAAATCAGGTAGGGCGGCAGCACGCACGCGCTGTCGCCGGAATGGATGCCCGCCTCCTCGATGTGCTGCATGACGCCGCCCACCAGCAGGTCGCGCCCGTCGTATACCGCGTCGACGTCGAACTCAAACGCGTCCTCAATAAACTTGTCGATCAGCACCGGGTGCTCCGGCGAAGCCTGGACCGCGCCGCGCATATACTGCCGCATCATGGCGTCGTCGTAGACGATTTTCATGGCGCGTCCCCCGAGGACGTAGGAAGGCCGCACTAGAACCGGGTAGCCGATCCTCCGGGCGACAGCCAAAGCTTCTCCCACCGACCCGGCCGTCCCGTAGGGCGGGTGCGGGATGCAGAGGCGCCGCAGGAGCGCCCCGAATCGCTTGCGGTCCTCCGCGAGGTCGATGCTGTCGGGCGAGGTCCCAAGGATGCGCACGCCCGCGCGCTCCAGCGGGATGGCCAGTTTGAGCGGCGTCTGCCCGCCGAACTGGACGATCACGCCGTAGGGCTTTTCGTTGTCGACGATGCGCATGACGTCTTCGAAAGTCAGCGGCTCGAAGAACAGGCGGTCCGTGATGTCATAGTCCGTGCTGACCGTCTCCGGGTTGCAGTTGATCATCTGCACTTCGAATCCTTCCTCTTTCAGGGCGAAGACGCCGTGCACGCAGCAGTAGTCGAATTCGATCCCCTGACCGATGCGGTTCGGTCCGCCGCCGAGAATGATGACCTTGCGCCGCCGGCTGGGCCGCGCTTCGTTTTCCTCCTCGTAAGCCGAGTAATAATAGGGCGTGGCGGCCGCGAATTCCGCCGCGCAGGTGTCCACCGTCTTGAACACGGCTTCCAGGCCCAGCCGCGCGCGGCGGCGACGGACCTTCTCTTCGCTGCCGCCGCAGAGGAAGGCAATCTGCCGGTCGGAAAAGCCCAGGCGCTTCGCTTCCCAGAGCTCCTCGCGCCCCAGCGATTCGAATCGGCGGCCGCGCAGGGCCGTTTCCATGGCCGCGATCCGGCGGACCTGGTGGATGAACCAGGGATCGATGCCCGTGCGTCGAGCCAGCTCCCGGACCGTCATGCCCAGCTGCAGGCCGTATTTGACGAAGAGCAGGTTGTCCGGGTGAGGCCTCGCGAGCCGCCTTCGCACGGCCTTTTTCAGGGCTTCCGCGTCGGCTTGGGGTCCGTGGACGTTCAGGAGGTCCTTCCCGTCGGCGCCCAGGCCTGAAAGCCCGATTTCAAGGGAGCGGAAAGCCTTCTGCAGCGACTCTGGGAAATTCCTCCCGATGGCCATCGCCTCGCCCACCGATTTCATCTGCACGCCCAGCTCGTCGCTGCTTCCCGGGAATTTTTCGAAATCCCAGCGCGGCACCTTGGTCACCACGTAATCGATGGAGGGTTCGAAACAGGCGGGCGTTTTGCGGGTGATATCGTTCGGTATCTCGTCGAGAGTAAATCCGACGGCCAGCATGGCCGCGATCTTGGCGATGGGGAATCCCGTCGCCTTGGAAGCCAGGGCCGAGCTGCGCGACACCCGTGGATTCATCTCGATCACGAGGAGGCGCCCGCTCGACGGGTTGACGGCGAACTGCACGTTGGCGCCGCCGGTCTCCACGCCGATCTCGTGCATCACAAGGCGCGCGGCGTCGCGCATGCGCTGGTATTCCTTGTCGGTCAGGGTCTGCGCCGGGGCCACGGTGATGGAATCGCCCGTGTGAATGCCCATCGGGTCGAGGTTTTCGATGGAACAGACGACGACGAAGTTGTCATGGCGGTCGCGCATGACTTCCAGCTCGTATTCCTTCCAGCCGATCACCGATTCCTCCACGAGCACCTCGCGGACGGGGCTGAGCGAGAGAGCGCGCGCGACCCTGGACTTGTATTCGGCGCGGCTGTACGCGGTGCCGCCCCCGGTCCCGCCCAAAGTGAAGGCGGGGCGCAGGATGACGGGGAAGCCGATTTCATCCGTCAGAGCCAGGGCCTCTTCGAGACTGCGGACGATGCGGCCCCGCGGCACCTCCAGTCCGGCGCGGCGCATGCAGCCCGAGAAGAGTTCCCGGCTCTCCGCCCTCCGGATCGACTCGATCCGCGCGCCGATCAGTTCCACGCCATGGCGCTCCAGAGCCCCGTTTTCGTGAAGCGCGTAGGCCAGGTTCAGGCTGGTCTGTCCTCCCATCGTCGGCAAAAGCGCCTGCGGTTTCTCCCGTTCGATGATCTGGGCAACGATTTCGGGCGTGAGCGGCTCTATGTAAGTTCGGTGGGCCAGTTCCGGGTCGGTCATGATCGTGGCCGGGTTGGAATTGACCAGCACAACGCGGTAGCCCAGGGACTTGAGCACCCGGCAGGCCTGGGTCCCGGAATAATCAAACTCGCAGGCCTGCCCGATCACGATCGGCCCGCTCCCGAGGATCAGGATGGTTTCTATATCGGTCCGTTTCGGCACAGTTACCCCTTCGTTAAAAATCAAAAACAACGCAAATTGTGTGGAGCTGTCGCACGGCTTCGGAGAGGCTGTCTCAAAACTGGCGCTCCTCTTCCTTTCGTGAGCGTAAGTCCCTGATTGTATTAAAGCGATCCTTAAAATTTCCCGGTTATGAGACAGCCTCTGGAGAGCCGTGCTCACGAAGCTTGTGTGCGGGCGGGTCTCCGGACCCGTCC
>CAYZTZ010000038.1:0-13958 GCA_964481255.1 uncultured Acidobacteriota bacterium
GCCATGAGCCTTGCACGATCGAGACATTGGTCAGGGATTCCGCCAGCAGGTCCTCGCGCATGACGGCGATCATCGATTCGGAAGGCTCCACGGCCGTGACGTGCCTGGCCCGCCGCGCGAGGAGCGCCGTCCATGCGCCCGTTCCCGCGCCGATATCCAGGACCGTCGATTCCGGGTCCAGCCGCGAAAGAATGAAATCCCGGCTCGAGTCCGGGCGCACCCAGCGTCTTTGGACTCCCTTTTTATATTCAACCGCCCGCCCCGCCCAGATGTCCGACGGACACGCCGAATCCGATTTCCTCCGGTGGTTGCGCGATTTGATTTCCACCAGTTCCCGCCAGAGGGCGTTCCAGTCCGTTATTTTTTCCATCGCTGCGCTCTCAAATAAAAAGGCGATCCGTAGACCGCATATCCATTATAGACGGCAGAGCGCGGGTGTCCAAAGGCGCATGTTCAAAGTTTAACTTTCAACCTTCAACCGTCAATTGTAACGTTGAACGTTCAACGGTCGCATTGTATTCCGCCTTCGCGGCTATTGCGATACAATGAGCGCCGGGGACCGGAGCGCGGATATGGCGCGTTTGGAAGAGATTCTCCGGCGATACACCGCCGGGGGCGAGCTGTTCCAGAAGCTGGACGAAAACCGGGTGCGCTGTCTGGCCTGCGCCCACCGATGCAGGATCGAGGAAGGGAAGGCGGGCGTTTGCCTGACGCGCTTCAATCACGGGGGCGTACTCCGCGTGCCCTTCGGGTATGTCTCGGGGGCCCAATGCGATCCCATCGAGAAAAAGCCCTTCTTTCACGTTCATCCGGGAGCCCTTGCGTACAGTTTCGGCATGCTCGGCTGCAATTTCCACTGCGCCTTTTGCCAGAACTGGGTGACGTCGCAGGCGCTGCGCGAGTCCGCGTCCGTTTCGCCCCTCCATCAGACGACCCCCGAGGAACTCATCGGCATCGCGCGCGCGGAGGGGGCCGAAATCGTCGTCAGCACCTATAATGAACCTTTGATCACCAGCGAGTGGAATGCGGCCGTGTTTCGCAAGGCCAAGGAAGCCGGCATGATGACGGGCTACGTGTCCAACGGGTACGCGACGCCCGAAGCGCTCGAGTTTCTCCGTCCCAGCCTGGATTTATTCAAGGTGGATCTGAAGTGCTTTGACGACGGCCGTTACCGGGAGCTGGGCGGACGCCTGGAGCCCGTTCTGGAAACCATACGCGGGCTCTACCGCATGGGGCTCTGGGTCGAGATCGTGACCCTGCTCGTGCCCGGCTTCAACGACTCGGAGAAGGAAATAGCGGGACTCACCGAGTTCATCTGCGGCGTATCCCCCGATATCCCGTGGCACGTCACCGCGTTTCACAGGGATTACAAAATGACGCGTCCCGCGAACACCACGCCGGCGGATTTGCTGAAGGCGGCGGAGGCGGGCAAAAAGAGCGGCCTGCGGTTCGTTTACGCGGGCAACCTCCCGGGAAGGACGGGGGGTTCGGAAAACACCTATTGCCCCGGATGCGCGGGCCTTCTCGTCGAGCGTTATGGATACCGTATCCTCCAATACCGCCTGACTGCGGAAGGACGCTGCCCTTCTTGCGGCCTCTCCATACCGGGCCGATGGCCGCATCGGCCCCCTCACTCCTCGAGATAAAAGATGTCGACGCCGTCCTCGTTCCCCTCCAGGGCCTTTTCCAGCATGGCGACCAGTTCGCTGTCGGCCCCCTGCTCCCTGAGATAGTCCAGAGTGTCCGGGCTCAGGTAGTATTCCTCATCCTCGTCGAATTCCTCCTCGAGATTTTCGATAAGAAAGTCCAGCTGCTTTTCCGTGATACTGCCCAGCCTGGTGCGCTCGTAGGTGTCCGGGTGCTGCTTATAGAGGTAAATAACACTCATGGTCTCTTCCCGTATCCAAATGTCGCTTTTGAGATACCTATATATTGTCCCGCAACGGTTTTCAATATGTTCCATGTTTTAGGCTGAGCACTGACTCGAAAAATCCCAGGCTCGAATAGTTCAAGAAATGAAGTTCCCGTTTCAGCCCTGGCCTCCCGGTGCTTCAATAGAAGGGAAGCGGATACAGGATTGATGCTTTCTTCCGTATCCCTCCACGGACTTCCTGAATCCCCGCGCGCGGCCGGAGTCTCGGATTTACCGTCCTATCCTGCGCGCGGGGATTTCATGGGGCATAGCCCCCTGGTCAGGTGTTAAGGGCCGGCCTGCATCGCGAGGCCGCTTTTCGCATCGAGTCGCGGCACCGGCGGAAAAATGCCCATCGGCGGGTGAAGTCGCGGGGCTCCTCATTTCCAAAAATCCTGCCCCGGCCTCGCCTTGCCCGTCCGGCCCGGCCTCCGGCCACTGGTACGGAGATTGGCATTCAAAAACCGACTTGCGGCAGGAAGCCGCATGGAGAAATTAGGGGCGCTTGGGGAGACAGCATTTTTTATACTTCAGCCCGCTGCCGCACGGGCAGGGGTCGTTGCGTCCGACGCCCTCGCGCGCCCGGCTCCGCTCGCGCTCGAGGGCCGCGACGCGGAGAAAGAAAGGCCGGCAATAGCTGAAAAACTTCCGGAATCCGGCGCAGAGATAATTCAGTCCCGGCTCCCCGTCGGGCGACGCGGCAAAGCGGTCCTTCGGGCATCCGCCGTTGCACATATCCAGGACTTCGCATTGCAGGCAATAGCGCGGCAGCGATTCCTTCTTGGCTGCGCCGAAGGCCCTTTGTCCCGGGGATTGCAGCATATCCCACAAGGGGGTTTCGATTATATTCCCGAGACGGTGCGCCGCGTCGGCGTAATGGTCGCAGCAGTAGAAATCCCCGTTGTGCTCGACGACGGGAATGTCCCCGCAGGTTTCGCGAAAGACGCACATGGAGTGGGCGAGGCCCTGCGCCGGCCTGGCCGCCTCCTCGAATATCTGCACGCCGACCCGCCCGATATCCCTCTGCCTCCACTCGTCGAATATGGCGCACAGGAACTCGCCCCAGGCGTCGGGCGGCACGGACGGGGCCGCGGACGCGGCGCCGTCCGCCCGGGGCGCTTCGACAACGGGGAGAAAGCTGATGGATTGCGCTCCGATGTCCTTGAAATATCGATAGAGCCGCAGCGGGTAGCCTGCGTTGCCGCCGTGAACGGCGCAAAGAATCTCGCAGGCGACGCCGTGCCGCTTCAGGTTCTCAAACGCGCGCAGGACCAGACGGTGCGTCGGCTGTCCGCCGCGCGCCACGCGGTATTCGTCGTGCAACTCCTCGGGGCCGTCCAGGCTGAGGCCGACGCCGAAGCCTTCTTCGGCCAGGAAGGCGCACCACGCGTCGTCGAGAAGGACGCCGTTGGTCTGCATGCCGTTGAAGATGCGCCTGCCCCGCGGGCGGTGCCTGCGTTCGAGCGCCGCGATTTTCCGGAAAAAGTCGAGCCCCGCCAGAGTGGGCTCCCCGCCGTGCCATGAAAAAGTAATGACGGGACCGGGGGACGCCTCGATATGCTGCGCGATGTACCGCTCCAGAAGCTCGTCGGGCATGCGGAGCTTTTCCATCGTGGAGCCGGGCCTCTGGTTCCGGATGTAGTAGCAGTAGCGGCACTCCAGATTGCAGAGGGGCCCGACCGGTTTGACGAAGACCTGAAAATCGCGAGCAGCCCGTCTCAAGAGAAAACCTCCGCTACGCTTTCCCGGGTCCAGCCTTATGCGCTCGATGTCGGACGCGCAACGGTCCGCATATTCGCGGCCAGAGCAGGAAGCGTTTGTTCTAAGGCATGATCGCCTCCCCGATTCTCTGCCTCCTCCTGGTCTCAACCGCTTCCGTCCCAGTTTCCCCAGCCCTTTGCTGTTCTCTCAACCCTCTCCCGGGGATTCTTCTCGTTTTGTCATCTTCCCTGGGAACCGGGAACTGGAAACTTCCCATGTGCTTTCGCCCGGGATCCCACGGCCCTGCGCCTTTCGCAGCAGCGCTATTTTTTCAGATCCACAAGGGTGGCGCCGCCGCCTCCTTTTTCGGGCGGAGCCGGGCGGAAACTCTCCACCTGCGGGTGATGGGATAGAAACTCGCCGATCGCCTTCCGCAGAATTCCCCTGCCATGCCCGTGGATGATGCGGACCGTATCGGCGCCCGCCAGGAAAGATTGGTCCAGGAACTTGTCGACGCGCTCCCGCGCCTCATCCGCGCTCAGTCCGATGACGTTCAGCTCGGAGACGACCGCCTCGCCGGCGAGATCGTCCCCGGCACTGAGGCGCGCGGGCGGCGCCAGCGGAGGCTCCGGACGGCCCGCCGCCCGCTCCAGATCGCCGCGTTCTGCGCGATAGCGAAGGGGGCCGACCGTCACAACATAGGTGCCGTCCCGGACCGACTCCACCACTCCTTCGCGTTTCAGGGAGCGGATACGGACGCGGTCCCCCTCCAGTATTTCTCCGCTGTCCTCGGCGGCGCGCGCCTCTTCCGGCGAGTCGGCGCGCAGGGGGTCGGCGGTTCTCCGCAGGGCCGCGGACTTCCGCCTGAGGTCCGCCGCGAGGTTTTCGGAGACTCGCCGGACCCTGGCCGCCTCCACGCGGTCCTTGACCGAGCGCGCCATCCGCTCGCATTCCGCCTTGAACTCCCGGAGCGCGCGGTCCATGGCGGCGTCGAAACAGGCGGCCCGCTCCCGCTCCTTTTCAGCGAAATCCGCCTCCAGTCGGTCGTACTTCCGCGCAACAGCCGCGCGCTCCTCCTCGAGCGCCGCGCGCATCGCCTCCGCCTCGTCCAGGGCGTTCTTCATCCGGCGCAGATACTCGCGCGCCTGGGCGTGGCCGGGTTCCACGAGCGCTTCGGCGGCGGAGAGTATCTCCTCCGTCACGCGCATTCTTCGCGCGATTTCGATACCGGAGGATGCCCCCGCGATTCCCAGTATCAGGCGATAGGTCGGCTGAAGAGTCCTCTCGTCGAATTCCACGGACGCGTTGCGGACCCCTTCCGTTTGCGACGCCCACATCTTAAGCCCCGGGTAGTGTGTCGTCGCCACCGTCGTCGCGCCCGATTTGCGGAAATAATCGACGATGGCGACGGCCAGCGCCGCCCCCTCGTCCGGGTCCGTGCCGGTGCCGACTTCGTCAAGGAGGATGAGGGCCGGAGGGCGCACCTGCCGCGCCATGTCGGCGATGTTGCGCATGTGCGCCGTGAAGGTGGAGAGATTGGCCTCGATGGATTGCTGATCCCCGATGTCGGCGAACACCTGGTCGAAAACGGGCAGAAGCGCCTCGCGGGCGGGAACGAAAAAACCCGTCTGCGCCATCAGCGCGATGAGGCCGACCGTCTTCAGAGCGACTGTCTTCCCTCCCGCGTTCGGGCCGCTTATAACCAGGACGTTGCGGTCCGCGTCCAGCTCGAGGGAAATCGGCACCGCCTCGCGGCCGGCCGCCCGCAGGGAGTGCTCGAGCAGAATATGCCTGGCGTCCTCGAGCGCCAGATCCCTCCCTTCGGAGATTTTCGGCTGCGCGCATCGGAATTCCCGGGCGAACAGCGCCTTCGCCTGAGCCACGTCCAGCCCGGAGACGATGTCGAGCGCCGTCTCCAGCGCCGGGCGGCTTTCCCTCAGCGCCTGGCTGATCGAGCGCAGAATCCGGGATATCTCCATCTCCTCCTGTTCCCGGAGGCGCACGAGATCATTGTTCTGATGGATGACGGCCATAGGCTCGACAAACGTGGTCTGGCCGCTCGAGGAAAGGCCGTGCACCACCCCCGGCACCTGGTTGCGCGAGTCGGTCCGGACGGGAATGACGAAACGCCCGTTGCGGAAAGTGACGACGTCCTCCTGGACCGCCTGCGCCTGGCCGCGCAGAATGGATTCCAGGGAACGATAGATCCTGTTTCGGCGCTCCGCGAGGCCCCTCCGGATCGCGGCCAGTTCGGGGCTGGCGTTGTCATCCACCTCTCCGCCCGGAAGTATCTTCCCGCGGATCGCGGCCAGCAGAGAGCGCAGGTCTGGAATCCCGGAAGCGATGCGCTGCAGATGGGGGTATTGCCGGGCGTCCGCGGCGCCCTGGATCTGCCGCTTCAGCTCCCCGGCGGCGAGAAGGAGCCTCTCCAGCGATAGAATCTGCCTGGGTTCGAGCGTGGTCCCCTCGACGCGCAGCTTGGCCAGCAGCGGCGCCGCGTCGTCGATCCCCCCGAGTCCGAAGCGGCCGTGAGCGTCCAGAAAGGAAACGCATTCCCGCGTCAGATCCAGATCGCGCAGGATGTCGGGCCGGCAGGCCGAGGGACGCAGACTCTGCATCCGAAGGCGCCCCGGAGGAGTCTGGACGTGCCGCGCGGCCATCTCGATCAGCATCCGAAACTCCAGTGTCTCCAAGGTTCGCTCGTCCATGGCGTCGACTGTCCCGCGATCATTTTAGCCTGAAAGCGCTTCCGCCCTCCAGCCCTCGCGTGAGCAGGGTTCTCCATCGCTGACGTGAGCACGGTTCTCCAGGGGCCGTCTCATAACCAGGATGGTTCTAATGGAATCAGTAACTTACGCTCACTAAAGGAGTAGGGACGCCGGTTTTGAGACAGCCTCCCCGGAACCGTGCGATCGACAAAAACTGGCCCGAAGCCCCTTTTCCGGATACAATACCCCCCTTCCCCGATGGGTGACGTTATGAAAAAAAAGGATTTTGTTTCCATTCGCGACTGGTCCTCGGACGAACTGCATAAGATGCTTGCGCTGGCCTTCGCCGTCAAGCGGTCCCCGTCCAGGTACGTCCGGAAGCTCGAGGGTAAGGCTCTCGCCATGATTTTCGAGAAGCCCTCCCTGCGAACGCGCGTTTCCTTCGATGTCGGGATCCATCAGCTGGGAGGTTTTTCCGTCAGCCTCGGCCAGGCTGAAATCAACCTCGGCAAGAGGGAGACCGTGGGCGACGTGGCCAGGAACCTGGAACGTATGGTTCAAGGCATCATGGTCCGGACATTCAGCCATGAAAACGTCGAGGTCATGGCGGCCGCGGCCGGCATCCCCGTCATCAACGGGCTCACCGATTTCAGCCACCCCTGCCAGGCGATGGCGGATTTCATGACGATCCAGGAAGTAAAGGGAGAGCTGCGGGGCGTCAGGATCGCCTATATCGGGGACGGCAACAACGTGGCCCATTCCCTGATTTACGCGTCGGCCCGTTTCGGCGCGCACCTCGCCGTCGCGACCCCGAGAGGCTATGAGCCGGAAGCCGGCGTCGTCGCGTGGGCGCGCGAAAACGCCGCCGAGAGCGGCTGCCGGCTCGAACTTCTGCACGACCCCTTGGTCGCGGCGGATGGCGCCGACGTCATCTACACGGACGTCTGGGCGAGCATGGGGCTGGAATCGGAAGCGGCGAAACGCAGAAAGGCTTTCCGCAGGTTTCAGGTGAACGATTCCCTGGTGCGCCGCGCGAAGCGCGACTTCATCTTCATGCATTGCCTGCCCGCGCACCGGGGAGAGGAAGTCACCGATTCGGTGATCGATTCGCCCCACTCGGTGGTCTTTCAGCAGGCCGAGAACCGCCTCCACGCGCAGAAGGCCCTGCTCCTGACCCTGATGGCCTAGACTGAAAGTCTTCTCCCCTGCGTGCGCAGGCGCGCGTCGGTGTTATGTTCGGATTGGAGCGGCAGGCAGGCCGCTATTTCTTCTCTTTGAAACCCGCGGGTATTTCAAGATCGGCGCCCGAGACGTCGGTCGACACTCTGAGGACTTCGTGATGGACGGTCATTATGGTCGAGCGGCCCTGGGCCTTGCCTTCCTGGCCTTCCGGAGCCTTCTTGCGCCCGATCCGGCGCCCCAGCATGCCTCCGATGCTCGAGACCGAAGCAAGACCTCCGGCGCTTTCGGATTCGCCTTCCGGTTCCCGTGACACCTTCGCCGGATTCTGAACCGATTCCATGACGATCTGCGTCAAAATCGCCGCGCCCTTCATGTTGACGTTCTCCGCCTGCATCTTCCCGATCATGTCCTTCATTCCCGGATACATCGCCGCCGCCATCGCCATCTGCTCCGCGGCTCCCATTCCGAAGAAATCGCCCAGAGCCCTGGCGTACCGCATGTCGAATTCGGCGATTTCCTTCAGGGCGGGGATGTCAGGAGCGAGCCAGACATGCGAGGTCATGACGAGACCGCCGCCTTCTTCGAGGGTCTTCCCTTTTTCGTGCGCCGTGACGGTCACAACGACTTCGCGGCAGTCGTAGCCGTTGATCGTCTTCGACTGGCCGGTTTCCTTTGCGGAAATATCGAACTCCATCGGGATTTCCGCTTCCGTCGGAGCTTTCCCGGACGGCTCCGCAGCCTGCTGTTGCGCCTCCTTCAGGCGACGCCGCATTTCCTCGAAGGTGGTCACCCGATAGCTCTTTTTCTTCATGTCCAGTTCGTAGATCTTCTCTTCGTCCAGGTCGACGATCTCCCCTGTGATCTCGTCCGCCTTCATCTTGCGGTTGCCTTTGACGGCGACTCTGGAGATCAGCCCTTCCTTGGCCGCCTTCCCGCCGAACATGCCGAGCATGCGGCCCATCATCCCTTCCATCTTGATCTGGTTCTTCTCCTCAGTCTTGACATCGGCGCGCAGCGCTGCCGCCATCGCCAGCGAAATCGTCGCGGCCGCCATGACCGCGATGCATCGACGATTCATAAGCACACCTCCCGGAAAGCCGAACCGCGCATCATCCGCGTTCAGGCGCTGTTTGTGCAGGCATTTTAAGCCGTTTTAAGGACGCCTGGGAAGAGGCTATTTCAAGCGCCGCATCGTCCCATCCGGGTTCGGGAACCATACGGTCTCACGGCCGCTTCGGCGGATTTTGCTTTTGCGCGGCCTGACAGGGGATAATGGATTTAAGGTAAAGCGCCGGTTCAGGCGGCGCGGCCCGAAGAAGCTCCGCCGATACAGAATGAACTGCTGATTCGGGAGGCCGCGAACGGGCGCTGCCCCATTGTGAGGGCTGGCTGAAGCAGCCGCTCTCGGGGTGGAGCATCCGTTGCGGGCCGGGCTGGCTCCGGGGCTTGAACACGGCGAATCGTCGGGTATGGGCTTGAAGCAAGGGCCTGCCTTTCAAGGCCGGGAAACAGATAAAATGCTTCCTGCCGGCGGCGGCTAAAGTCAAAGCTGCCATTCCCGGTTCGCGGTCGTCTTTTAATCGCCAGCCGGGGAACCGGAAACCGGGAACTCAGAATATGAAGATGGCCGGCAGCGGGCGGCGGCGGATATGAATGGAGCCCGTCAGGGCGAATGATCCTTTGGTGCGTCACCATGACGGTGCGGCCGGCGTGATGCCTCGGCCGCGATTCGAAAAAACAGGGAGATAAGACATGAAAGCTATTCGTGTTCATGAAACCGGGGGGCCTGAAAAGCTCATTTATGAGGACGTGCCGGTCCCGGAGCCCGGGCTGAATCAGGCGCGTGTGAAAATAAGGGCGACAGGGTTGAACTTCATCGATGTCTATTTCAGGACGGGGCTGTACAGGACGGCTCTGCCGTTCATCCCGGGGACGGAGGCTGCGGGTACGGTGGACGCCGTCGGCGAAGGAGTGACGGCAGTCCAGCCGGGCGACCGTGTCGCCTATGCCGGAACGATGGGGGCCTGTGCGGAATACTCTGTCGTCGACGCGTCTCAGCTCGTCCGGATACCCGAGGGGATCGATTTTCAAAAGGCGGCCGCCGCGATGCTTCAGGGCATGACGGCGCACTACCTGGTTCATTCCACGTACCCTTTAAAAAGCGGCGAGACGGCGCTCCTGCACGCCGCGGCCGGGGGGGTGGGGCTTTTGTTGACGCAGATGGCTCGCCGGATCGGCGCCCGGGTCATCGGCACCGTATCGACGGAGGAAAAGGCCGAACTCGCCAGGAGCGCGGGGGCGGATCACGTCATCCTCTACGAAAGAAGCGATTTTGAAGTGGAGGTCCGAAAAATCACCGGCGGCGCCGGCGTGGACGTGGTCTACGATTCGGTCGGACGGACCACGTTCGAGAAGAGCCTGAATTGTCTCCGGCGGCGCGGGATGATGGTGCTGTTCGGACAATCCAGCGGGCCGGTCCCTCCGCTGGACCCGAATATACTCAACCCCAAAGGCTCTCTTTACCTGACCCGACCCAGCATGGCGCACTACACCGCTTCTCCCGAAGAGCTGGCGTGGCGTTCTGGCGATGTGCTCCGTTGGGTCGGCGAAGGATCTTTGAAGATCCGCGTGGACCGCGTCTATCCGCTGCGCGAGGCGGCGGAGGCGCATCGAGCCCTGCAGGCGCGGCAAACGGCGGGCAAAGTGCTGCTTGAACCGTAACCGGCGTTCCATGGCCCGCGGACGTTCAACCTGCAGCCTGGAAGGCGCAATGCCGGGATACCCGCGCGTTCGAGGTCGGAAACGGGATCCCCCGGCGGCTCTTGTCTATGCGCGCCTATGGTAGATGTCCAGTGTTTTCCGGGCGGCGATATCCCAGGTCAGCTCCGCGGCGCGCTTCAAGCCGCGGGCGCGCAGGTCCTCCCGCAGGTCCTTGTCCTCTAGGACGCGCTCGAGCGCCGCGGCGATCTCGGGCGGGCTGGAGGCGTTGAAAAGGAGGGCGGCGCCGCCGGTGACCTCGCGCAGGCTCGGGATATCGGAGCAGGCCACGGGCACGCCGCACGCCATCGCCTCGATCGGCGGCAACCCAAAGCCCTCATAGGTGCTGGGGAATACGAAAGCCCGGGCGTTGCCGTAGAGAAACGGAAGGTCCGCTTCCGGGATGGTGCCCAGAAAGCGGACGCGGTCCCTCAGTCCCAGCAGCTCCACGCGGTGGCGCGGTTCGGGGTAGCGCGGGTCTTTCGCGCCCGCGAGCACGAGCAGAGGGGCGCGGCGAAGGCGCGCATAGGAATTGATCAGTGCGGGGATGTTCTTATGCGGTTTGTTGCTCCCCACGTACAACACGTACTGGTCGGGCAGGGCGTATTTGACGCGCACATATTTCGACTCTTCCGGCGTGCACGGGCGGAAGGATCTGGCCACCCCTTCGTGTATGACGCAGAGGCGCGCCCGGACCTTCGGGAAAAGGGACTGGAGGTTGGACCGGGTCGCCTCCGACACACAGATCACCCACTCGGCGGTTTGGAGCGCGAGACGGAGCAAGAGCCGATACCAGAGGCGCTGCCAGACTGTGAAATACTGCGGGAGGCGCAGGGGGATGATGTCATGCACCGTCAGGGCGAAGGGCCGCGGCGCCGCGCAGGGCATGCTCCAGTGGGGGAAATGCGTGAATCCGGGGGCAAGCCGCCGCAGAAGAACGGGCAGCTGCAACTGTTCGCGCAGGGTGAAGGGCGTTGCCGCCGTGTACACCATCCGAACGTTGGACGCCGAGGCCAGAGGGGACGTGTCATAGCGGGTGTTGACGAGCTCGGGGTTATGCACCAGCACCAGCTCGTCCCTGTCGTCCTGCTGGGCCACCGCGCAGGCGAGGTAGCACGTGTAGCGCCCGATGCCCGGGAAATGGTCGCTGATGGTGCGTACGTCGATAACGGTCCTCATCCCGCGCTACGCCTCTCTTTCGCGCTCCAGCGCCCCCACACGTAGCCGAGGGCGCTCGAATAGCTCGCGATCGCCTTGAGGGGCCTGAAGCCGGGCCGCCGCCTCGGTTCCGCGTAGGAAAATGGCAAAAAAACGTGCGGCACCAGGAAAACGCTCCGCAACAGGAGATAAAGCAGGGGACGCCTTTCAAGGCGGCGCGCGCGGGACGGGTCGCGGCGCACCGCCTGCGCATGGCCGTAACCGTAACGGAAATGCTTGAGCGCCAGGGCGGCGAGGCTTGCGGGCGCCGGGTGGTAGACCCATAGATCCGGCACCAGGACCATCCGGTACCCTGCGCGGCTCATGCGTATGAAAAAATCGGTGTCCACTCCCTGCACGAGCTCCTCGTCGAAACCGCCGATCTCATCATAGCGCGCCCGGAGCATGGCGCAACAGGTCGTGGTGATGTCGCAGAAAAAATAATTCTCCGGACCCGGGCGGCTTTCCACCGGCACGCGCGCCACCGGGTTCTCCACGCGCGGCACCTGGCGCGCCACCCAGCGCTGAAAGCGGCCGGAGCCCGGCGGAATCAGACGCGACGCGCCGGTCGCGCCGATGGTCGCATCCGACCGCAGCGGTTCCACCAGCTTCTCGATCAGACGCGGCGAGGCCGGACGGGCGTCGTCGTCGATGAAGACCAGAATCTCGCCCCTCGTGCGTGCCGCCCCCCGGTTGCGCGCCCGGCCGTTGGGACGCACGCCGCGCACCACCTCGATCTCGTCCGGAGGCAGCGTCTGCGATCGCAGGGCGTCCGTCAGGGCGGCGTCGGCGCCGGATAATGTCGGTATAATGACGCTGATCGAGGGCATCAGTCGCAAACTCCAGGAGTCCGATATACTCGCGGCGCGGACGGTTGATAACAGCATCTCCGTTCGGGCGCCGCCGCGCTCCCCGGCGGCCTCGCCTCACCCGGAACGGGGACGGTCGCGCCTGAGCCAGTCCGTCTTAAAGAAAAGGACCAGATCCGTCCACGTCACGGCGCGCACCGCCAGAAGGACCGCGCCGTAGAGCGCAAGGACGGCCGTTTTTAAAAGCGCATCCGCAAGGAAGGACCCGGAATGGACCAGGGGCGCCGCGGCCGCGGCCGCGGCGGCGGCTGCAGCGATCGCCGCCAGCTTGCCGAGCTGGTAGGGAATGGGCAGCACGCGCTGGGCCATGGCGTACATCCCTGAGAGCGCGGCGAGGTGGCCGAGAGCGGTGGCCAGCGCCGCTCCCAGGATGCCGAGCCGCGGTATCAGCGCGAAATTAAGGACGATGTTGACGGCCGTTGCGGCCCCCATCGTCAGGGCGATGACGCCCGTGCGGCGCGCGATGTAGACGCCGGTCTGCACGACGTAGGACATGGCGCTGAACATGGTGCCGATCGCGAGAGGGCCGACGGCGATCGCGGCGCCGGACCAGTTCTTGCGCGTGTAGGCGTTGATCAAGAGAAGCGCCTCGGGCGCAAAAAGGGTTCCGCACACGGCCACCGCGCCGAATGCGGCGGCAAAAAGCGTCAGCGCGCGCCCATAGACGTTTCCCGACTCCTTTCGCCCCATAATGGAAAACGCAAAGGGCTGCCACGCGTTACGGAAAGCCCCCATGAGAAGGGACATCATCCCGACGCCCCCGCTGGCGATGGCGTACAGCCCCACGTCGTCCGCCGGCACGTTGCGCACCAAAATCGGCCGGTTGACGTACCCGATAAACCATGCGGCGGTTCCCGACAGCACGAGGGGGAGCCCGATGCCCAGCAGCTGCCCGAGCCCCTCCGGTCCCGCGCGCGCGAATAGAATCCGGCGGTTGAGGATCATGCCCGCAACGGAAGTGGCGACGCCGCCGGCGATAAAGCCCGCCAGCATGCCGGCGGCCCCGATTTTAAACAGCAGGATGCTGCCGATCCCGATGACCGAGGCCGTCACCAGATTGGCGGTCATGAGGCAATTAAAGGCGCGCACGCGTCTCTCCAGACGCAGCACGACCAGCTGCACCCCGTTGGCCATCATGAAGGGCATCGCCGCAAGCGCCAGGCGCAGGTACAGAATGTAACGGGTCTGACCATAAAGCCACAGGGCGAGCGGCCCGGAAAAAACCAGCAGGACGGCGACCGCCGTCACGGTGAAACCCATCACGATCAAAAAAACCGTCGAAACAAGACGCCTCCGGCTCTCCAAATCCTCGTGCTCGTAGTAAAAACGCGCCAGGGCCGCGTCGAGCCCCAGGAAAAAAACGATGAAGAGCAGATGGGTGACGCTGAAGACCACATCGAGACGGCCGTATTCATCGCGACTGAGAAAGATGGGGTAAATCCCCGCGACCACGATCCCGAGAACGCGGTTGATCGCGGCCCCCAGGCCGTAGCCGACAACGTCGTACGCCAGTTTCCGCAATCCTGTTTGCGCCATGAGGCCGTCCGAAATCCGCGCGCCATTGTACCCCGCGGCGCGCTCCCTTGGCCACTCCCGCGTGATCGGAAAACGGCGAACGCCGCATGCCGCGCG
>CAYZTZ010000038.1:14058-24840 GCA_964481255.1 uncultured Acidobacteriota bacterium
CTATTGAAGCGCCGGGAGGCCGATGCTGAACCGGGAACTTCATTTCTTGAACTATTGGAGTCTGAGATTTTTCGAGGAAGCATCGAACGTCTTTGGTAAGGGAGCGCCCTTGATTGCAGTCAGCGGGGCGGTGGCCGCGGAGGGGTTTTTAACGGGGACCGGAATGGCGGGATGGCGCCCAGGCGCGGTTCTTCCGCCCCATAGGAAATTGCACGGCCGCACGGACATTTTCCGACAACTGGGGCCAAAATGGGATAGAATGGCGGGAAGAAGATTGAAAAGGGACCAAGGAGGTCAAGCGCCATGAACCGTCGACAATTTTTGCAGTACGTCAACCATTTCAACAACCGCAGATGGGACAAGGTGGTCAGCTATTTCCGCCCGGACGTCATCCTGGATTATCCCGATAATTTCATGGGGCCGCAGATCCCCGGCGTGACCGGCAACACCCTGCGCGGCCCGAAGCAGTTCATCGCCAACTACGAGGCGCTCACCGCGAACGTGCGCGAGGTGCTCAACGTCGGCGCGTTCATTTCCAGGGGCAGGCAGTTCTGCGTCGAATTGATCACCGAGTTCCACGTTTTCCGCACTCCGCCCCGGAGCGCCCCGGGGAACCAGTGGAAGGAGGGGGAGGTGCACATCCTGAACCAGAATGTGCTTTACGATCTCGACGAAAAAGGGAAGTTCAAACATATCCGGATCTTTCATCACCGGCACCTCGACCCTGAGAGATGGCTGCGCCGTAGGCAGAAGGTGGGGCTGAAGTAATCGGGGCTGGAAGAGCCAGGCCTTTAGTTTTTGGGCCGTTCCGGCGCCGCCGGCGCGGCTGTATGAACCTTATTGCCTTCTGTAAGCCCGGATCCCCAGAGGCTGTCTCAAAACTCGCATGCCCGATCCTTTGGCGGCTGTAAATAACTGATTCTATTAAAGCGATCCTTTGAATCTGCCGGTTATGAGACAGCCCCCGGAGAACCGTCCGCACAACATCTTTTAACTAATCCGTTTAATGCGTGGCCGTTTTTCCCCGGCGGCCGATAAGATGAATGGACCCCTGTCCCGCGCGTCCGGAATATGGCAGTGTTTATCTCCGGACCGGAAGGGAGGAAGGGAAAATTGGCCGCCGAGGAGAAACCCGGAAAACGCTGGCTCAAGGCCGAACTGCACGCCCACTGCAATCTCGATCCCGTCGACCGCCGCGTCTGCTCGTTTTCCCCCGAAGAGCTGATATCCCGGGCCGCGCGGCTCGATTACGAGATTCTCTCCTTCACCTGCCATGACAGCGATATCTGGACGGAGGGGCTCGCCGATTACGCCCGGAAGCTGGGCGTCACCCTGATCCCCGGCATGGAAGTGGACGTGGAGGGTGCCGGCCACGTCCTGGTTTACAATTTTCGCACGGGGCCTGAAAACCTCAACACGCTCGACAAGTTGCGGAAACGCCGGCGCGCGGACACGCTCGTCATCGCCGCGCACCCCTTTTTCCCCGGGCGCGCCTGCCTGGGGGAACTGCTGGAGCCGAACATCGACCTGTTCGACGCCTGCGAGTATTCAGGATTTCACATCAGGGGCGTGAATTTCAACCGGCGGGCTGTCGCGCTCGCAGCGAAAACCGGCAAGCCGCTCGTCGGGTGCGGCGACATACATTACCTCTATCAGCTCAACCGAACCCTTACGTGGATATACGCCGAACCGGCCCCGGCATCCATAATGGACGCCGTCAAACAGGGCCTGGTAAGGATGGAGACGTTCCCTCTTTCATGGGTGCAGGCGGCGGCATGGTGGGCGACGGACTTGTGGAGACGCCTTTTTCCCGCCAACGCCGGCCCTTCCGAGAGCCCCGTGGGCAAATTGTACCCCGCCAGGGATTAGGCCCCGAAACGCAATCTCTTCCCGGAGCCATGGACTGCCGGCGGATTGCGCGAGAAGCGCCGGCGCGCCCACGCGCGGATGTTTTTACACCTTGGCTTTGGGCGGGACGCCGGTAGCTCCCGAGCCGAACGGGCGGCAGTCCGACATGATGAAGGGCTTGTCCACCTTGGTAATGATCAGAGGCAGATGGGGAACGCCGGCCGGCACGATCCACATCACAGGGACGGTGAACACGTATCGTTCCTGGCCGCCTTCCGGCCCGAGGTAGCACTCGACTTCGCCGTTGAGCTTGGTCGGGTCGTAAGGATCGGCCCCGATGAAGCTCAGAAACTCGGGTTGGGTATGCGTATGCGGCTTGTCGGGCTCCGGGCCGAACCTGTAAGGAGCCTTCTTGACGCTCTCCACCAGGAGCAGGGTGGGGAGCTCGTTCTTGGGGCTCGTGATGGAGGCCAGGGCGCCTCCGCTGTCGTCCGGGTTCAGAGGCCCGTAACTGCCCGGGGCCTTGCGGACGAAGTTCGGCTGGACGACGCGGTCCCGGTACTTTCCGCCGAACATCGGCGGGGGCGCGGTCGACTCCGGTCCCGCCGGTCCGGGCCTTCCTTTGTTTTCGCGGCTCAGGGAGACCTGCATGTAGAAAAACCTCTTGTCCATGCCCTTGATTACGAGAGGGCCGTGCGGGAATCCCTTGGGAACGAACACCGCCGTCGTGCTCGCGATCCTGGTCTTTTCCTTTTCCGGACCGAGAAAAAGCTCGCATTCGGCGTTCAATTCGCCCATGTCGTTGCAGTCCCCGCCGAAGAAGAAAAGCACCTGGTCGAAGTCGTGCACATGCGATTCCTCGACGCGGCCCGGGTAAAAGAAGACGCCGTATTCGATGCACGCGTCATGGCCGAGGAATTCGCCGTCGGCCGCCGTCCTCAACCGGAGAGGGCCGGGGTAATAGTCGTGAAAAACATAAGGCCGGACGTATTTCGCGTACTTCCCGTTTCTGGGGCCGACGACGCCGGGCGCGACCTCGACTATGTCCGGCGCCTGTACCGCCGGAGAGGTCGGGGCCCCCGGCGGGTCCAAAGAGGCTGCCGCCGCAGCCGCTGCGCCTGCGGCCGTCTGAATGAAGAACTCCCTTCGCGTTGCGCCGTGTTTTTTTAAGGTGACCATAGTTCGATTCCCTCAGTCATGGTTATAGTTCACTTGTGCCGACGGCAAGATGTCACAAGTTGAATGCTCAACGTTTAATTTCAACCTTCAACGCCGTCCATCGAAACCTTAGTCGCGCCAGCAGGGGTTGCCGGGAGGCGCGATCCAGTCGGCGACCTGTTCGTTATAGATTCTCCGCTTTTTGAACAGCCACTTGCCGTTGACCTTTTCCATCTCGTCCACGTAATGGCCGTAGGAGTTCAGGGTTGCCGTGCGCTTGGGATTGTTGTTGCCGTAGTGGAACCAGTAGGCGACGCCCTTGGCCGTGTTGCCCTCGACTTTGATGACGATGTTGGTGATGTTGTGCCGCCCGGTGGCGGGGTAGGGTTTGGCGGCGTCCTTGGCCGCGGCCTGGTTGGAAGGCATGCCCGAAATGATTTTTCGGATGGCTTCATGTCCCTTGATTTCGCCCGTGCCGATGTCCAGAACGCCGTCCTCGGTGAAGGTGGCCAGATAGGCGTCCACGTCCTTGAAATCGAGGGCGAACATGTATCGGGCCTGCAGGTCCTCGATCAGGGCCCGGTCCTCGGCGTAGCTGCTTATTGCTTCGGCGGGAGCGGTCGTCGTCGGGGCCGGGGTGCAGGCGACAGCGAAGGCCAGGACGAAGGCCGCCATGACGCTCAAAAGAGCAGTGGTCGTTTTCGGCATATTTCCCCCTTTTCTTTGAATGAACGGTCCGGATCGTTTCCGGATGGGGGACATCATACCGGAGAAATGCTATACTGGCATGGTTAATTTTAAGGGCGGAAGCGGCGCATGACGGAATTCAGGGAAATCCTAGAGTTTTCGTTGATGGCTTTCAGCTCCATCTTTTTTATCGTGGATCCCCATGGAGCGATTCCGTCTTTTTTGGCCATGACGGAGGCGCAAAGCGAGGAGAGGCGCCGCCGGGCCGCCCGCCAGTCGGCGTGGACGTGTTTCATCGTCCTCAGCCTGTTTTCTCTCGCCGGTAGTGTCATCTTCAAGATGTTCGGGATCACGCTCCCGGCGTTCAAGATCGCCGGGGGGATCATCCTGTTCCTGGTGGCCTTCGACATGCTGCAGGCGCGCCGCTCGGAGACTCAGGAGGTCGCCGAGGAGAGGCTGGAGGGGGCCAAGAAGGAGGAAATCGGGGTCACGCCCATGGGGATCCCGATGCTGGCCGGCCCAGGGGCCATCTCGACGGCGATGGTGCTGATGGGGCAGTCGGAGAAGTGGTGGCAGGTGATCCCGGTGTATGCGGCCATCGCGGTCACTGCGCTGGCCACGTACTACATCCTCGCGGGCGCCAACCGCGTGCGCGTGTTCCTGGGCGAGACGGGCAGCCGCATCCTGACGCGCCTGATGGGGCTCGTGCTGACCGCTATCGCCGTCCAGTTCGTGCTCAACGGCTTCATGGACCTCGGCGTCATCCCCCGGCGGTAGCTCCCCCTGATCAACCGAAGCTCTGAGTCGCCTGACGATCCTGCGTTGCAGGCGGAACCTTTAACGTTCCACCTGCAACGCGACGTGTAACGCCGTTTATTTTCGCGGCGGCGCGGGCCGCATGGCGCGGAATTTCTCCATCTCCGCGCGGTAGGCCGATTGGATCCTCTCGATACGCTCCTTGGGCCATTCGGGATCCCATCCCAGTCCCAGGTCCTCGCCCGTCAGAACGATCGCGAAGTCCAGCGACGGCGGCTTTTTCGTGATGATGGTCGTGATGTTGCATATGCGCCAGGGCGAATCGCAGTCGATGCAGATGCCCGTCTCCGCGCACGGCGTGTCCAGGCCGATGTATTTGGCGTGATAGGGCGCGATCGTGTTTTGGACGCGGTCGAGGGCCTCCTCGACATCGCGAACGATCTTGTTGGCGCCGATCACGAGGACGACCTTTTTCACGCCGAAGGCCATGGCCGTCACGCGGTTGCCCATGCCGTCGATATTGACGAGCTTTCCGTCGAGGGTCACGGCGTTGGAGCTTGCGAGCAGGATGTCCCTGCGCGGGCGGCGCATGGCCTCGGGAGTGAAATCCTCCGGTTTGGGCGGCTCGAGACCTTTATTGCCGCGCCGGCGGAGTACGTCCAGCAGGCCCAGTTGGGCGACCGACATGGACCCCGCGCCTTCAATCGACGCGTCGGGCGGAATCCATTCGAGCACGAGCGGGACGGCGTCCTCGGCCTTCTCGACGTATTCCACGGGCTTGAAATTATTGCCCCGAAGGGCCTTCACCACAGTTTCGATTCCGTTCATGGCACCCCTCCATCGCTGGTCTTATCCGCGGCGCATGTCGCCGATCCACCGGCATCCCGGTATGCGGCGTTCAACGTATAACGCGAACAGGTTCCATCAGCATCACGATTTTTGGCCTGACTCTTCCGCCAGAACCCTGTGCACTTCCTTGAGCTCCTCGGAAATCTTGAGGTGCTGGGTGCATTTCTCCTCGCATTCGAGGCACTCGGTGCAGGCCGACGCCCTCTGTTCCGGCGTCATGAACTTGTTGTAGAAAAACTTCCCCATTTCCGCCCCGCCGAACAGGAACACGTCGTTGTAGAGCGTGAAATTCTGGGGGATGTTCACGCCGCTCGGGCAGGGCATGCAATAGCCGCAGCCGGTGCAGTCGACCTTGAGCTTGCTGCGGTAGGCGGCGCGCACCCGGTCCACCAGGGCGAGCTCTTCGGCCGTGAGCGAATTGGGCGAGCCTTCGTTGGCGGCGCGCACGTTCTCCCTGAGCTGGTCCAGAGTGCTCGAACCCGTGAGGGCGAGGGAAACTTCCGGGTGGTTCCATACCCAGCGCATCGCCCACTCCACGGGAGTGCGCTTGACCGGCGCACTGTCCCACAGCGCCTGGATCTCCGGCGGTATCCTGTCGGTCAGCCGTCCTCCGCGCAGAGGTTCCATGATCACCACCCCGAGTCCGCGCGACGCGGCGTAGGCGAGCCCTTCCCGGCCGGCCTGGTAGATCTGGTCGTAGAAGTTGTACTGTACCTGGCATACGTCCCAGTTGAAGGAATCGACGACCTGTTTGAAGACCTTGATCTCGTCGTGGAAGGAAAAGCCCGCCAGGCGGATGCGGCCGCCCGAACGCAGACGGTCGAGGAATTCCAGGACGCCCAGATTCTTCATTTTGGCCCAGGAGACGCTGTCGATGCCGTGGACGAGATAGACGTCAAGATAGTCGGTGCCCAATTTGCCGAGCTGTTCGTTGAAGACCTTCTCGAAATCCTCCGGCTTTTGGACCATGAAGGGCGGCAGCTTGGTGGCGATCATGACCTTGTTGCGGTAGCTCTTCAGGACCTTGCCGATGAAAGTCTCGCTCTTGCCTCCATGGTAGCCGTAGGCGGTGTCGAAATAGTTGATTCCTTTCTCCAGCGCGTATTCGATCATCTTTGCGGCGTGAGCCTCGTCGATCGGGACGTTCGGGTCGAAGCCGGCCATGCCGGACGGGTTGCCCACCATCGGCAGGCGCATCGCGCCGAAGCCCAGAATGGAAACGTCAATATCGGTCCTGCCCAGCTTGCGATAGCGCATGGTGAATCCTTTCTCCTGTGGGTTGTCTGCGGGCGGCGCGGCTGCCGCCGAGTTTATCGTGTCGCCGCTTTCCGGTATTGCTCCATCCGCGATTTATGCTCCCGGACCAGATCCTCGAGGTCGTCGTCGCTCGGAGCGGGGTAGACGGACAACAGCTTGTTTTTTACGCGGTCCCTGTCGGCTGCGGCCTTCTCTCGTTCGGACGCATCGGCGGAAGCGCTTTCGGCCGCGACAGCGTACCAGGCGTAGGCTTCAGAAAGGTCCTCGACGACGCCCCACGCGAATTCGTAGGCGCGGCCGGCGCAGATCTGGGCTTTGGGGTCGCCCAGGTAGGCCAGTCCGGCGCAGAAGGTGAAATCGGAGCGCGGCGTGCGGCCGGCGGACGACTGTTTGAGGATCGCGTCGACGCGGGCGTCCCGCTCGGACGGGGCCCCGGCGCCCGCCCTGGACATCCAGTCGATGATTTCCTGCTTATTGGGGCGCGTTTTCACATCTTCCGCCGCAGCCTGTTCCTGTCCGGCGGCGGTTGCCGCACCGAGTGCCAGGGCCGCCAGGACAATGAAAGCCATAAACGGTTTTCTCAGCATGAACCCTCCGGGAAATTGCGAAGGTGAAATATAGCAGGAAAAACTGAAATCTTGTAGCGGCGCGGAAAATATCGACAGGTCATCAGGCTCCCCGCGGAGAGGATTAGCGACGCGCTGGAGCGCACCGTGCGCGTCAGGCGACGGCATGAGTCCGCGAAGCGGCCGTAATCCCGGGTCGGTGACTGGTCGGAAAAAGTCCTGCAACGGCGAGAGAGCTGCCGCCCGCCTATACGGGCTTGGTTCGGCCTCATGCCTTTACCTGGGGCGCAGGCCCCAGGCCTTGCCGTCTCGCGCTTATAGCGCTGCAATCCGGCTTAGAGGGACGCGCGTGACTGCAGAGGATCGATCGTTTCCCCGATTCCATCCGCCCGGGGCGCTTGTTCCTATGCGAGGCGCTGGAAGACCGTCTCCATTTTCGCCGGGTCGAAACCCGCCGAAACCGCCTGGATGTTTTCCGCGATCGGTTCCACCCTGCCCTCGGCGGCGGGATCGATCACGAAAAGACACATCCCCGATGCGGGATTCATAACCTGCACGCGCCGCCGGATGTCCTCCATCACCGCGGGGCTTGACATCTCGTCCGCCATCAGGAATTCGATCATGAGATCCGGACTCGTCAGCTTGCGATCGTATATCTCCGCCACGATCGGGATCTCGTCCCTCTCCGACATGAAGTAGAGAAGCATGACGCGGGAGTCGAGGGCGTGAGACGTGTCGCCCGTCTTCTTCTTCGGGCGCACGGGAGGCGTGAACGGGACAACGAACGTCTCCACCTCGCGCGCGAGCGCCATCTTGACCGCCACGAATTTGTCCAGCCGGCGCGAATGGAGCACAAACTCCGGGATGCGGATGGTGGGATGATGCGCCTGCCGCCCGAACGCGATCTCCTTGAGATCGGCGAGAACAGGCTTGTAATCCAAATCCAGGTCCACGAAAAAGGCCTTGTCGGGGTCAAGGAGTTTGATGACAGTCAGCGAGGCCCACATTTCATAGCCCAAGCGGTACAATTCCAGCGCCGCCCAATGCAGGTCGCTTTCGGCAAGCGTCTCAAATTCCTCATCCGCTATTTTCCCCTGCAGGAGCTCGAACAGGCGCCCGTATATCGAGCGGATGAGCCCCTCCTCGGGGTTGTGCAGAAAGCTGTGGAGGTCTATCGGGATATCAATCCGCTCCACACCGAGCCGCTCGATAATATCCTTCTCAATCTGCATGTATTTTTCGCTGAGGGTTGATGCGTCCACCGGCAGGGAAGGGAGACGCTTTTCCACGAATGATTTCCTTGCATCATCGAAAAGAGCGTAGAACTCATCCCTGCATTCGCGCGGGATGGAGATTTCGTTTTTGTTGATGATTATATCCGGGTGATTCTTAATGAAGTTTCTTAATTGTTCCATTTCCATTCGCCGCTCCCATAACAGGGAATTCATGGTTTTAACCGGTCCGATTATTGCGAGATGCGGAACTCTTTCGGCCCTTTTTATAGACCGACTTCGGCCCAGGCGGATCGGACGGCCTTCTGCTCCATGCTGTTGATGCCGTAAAGCTCGGCAGCGACGGTGACCGTCATCGTGACCGCGTCGCGGAAGGTGGATTGCGGACGCAGTTTTTCGGTCAGCGTCCTGTACCAGATCTGCCCCGCCTTCTCCCAGGCGTACCCTTTGAGGCGGAGCGCCAGCTCGCAGAAGGCCCTGTTGGGGATGCCCGAGTTCAGGTGCACTCCCCCGTTGTCCTCCGTCGTGACGATGTAATCCTTCATGTGGCCGGGCTGGGGGTCCTTGCCCAGAACGGGATCGTCGTAAGCCGTCCCGGGCTCTTTCATGGAACGGATGCCCTTCGCGTTCACGCCCGGCAGGAAAAGGTCCTCCCCGATAAGCCAGTCGGCCTCAACGGCGGTCTGGCGCTTCCTGTACTGTTTGACCAGGCTCCCGAAAACATCGGAGAAGGATTCGTTCAGGGCCCCCGCCTGGTCCCGGTAGATCAGGCCCGCTTCATACTGCGTGACGCCGTGCGTGATCTCATGCCCGATGACGTCCAGGGATTTCGTGAATGGGCCGAAGATCGTGCGGTCTCCGTCGCCGTAAACCATCTGCCGCCCGTTCCAGAAGGCGTTGTCATAGTCCCTGCCGTAGTGGACGGTCGAGTCGATGCGCATTCCGCGGCCGTCGACGGAGTTCCGGCCGAAGACCTTGCGGAACATGTCGTAGGCGGTCCCGGCGCCGTCGTACGCCTCGTTGACGCGCGGGTCGCTGGATTTCGGGTCGCCTTCGGAGCGGACGAGGCGTCCCGGAAGATCGTACCGGTTGCGCGCGTCGTAAACGGTGCGGCGTTTGATCCCGGGAGGCGTCACCGCGAAGGGGGCGACAAGGTTCAGGGCCCTGCGTTCCCCTCGGAACTGCTCGGAATCGGTCAGCGTGGACCAGGCGAGCGCCTGCTGGCGTGCGTCCCCGTTTTTGGCGATCTCCTTCAACATGTACGGCGGCACGATGAAGCACCTGTGCATGATTCCTCCTCCCTTTTTCCCCCGCCTGCAACTTTTAACGTTCAACGTGGAACCTTGAACGATCAACTCAGGAGAATCTCGAGATCTTCCGCGCGCAGGTTGCGTATCAGGCTGTTGTCCTGGTTGATGATCGCGTCGGCGATCTCCCTCTTGGTCTCCTGCAGTTCGAGCACTTTTTCCTCGACGGTGTCCTTTGCGATCAGCCGATAGGCGAAGACCGACCTCGTCTGCCCGATGCGGTGCGTCCGGTCGATGGCCTGGGCCTCGACGGCGGGGTTCCACCAGGGGTCGAGCAGAAAGACGTACTCGGCCGCCGTCAGGTTCAGTCCCAGGCCGCCGGCCTTGAGGCTGATCAGGAAGAGCTTCGCGTCCGGGTCGTTCTGGAAGCGCTCGACGGACGCGGCCCGGTCGCGCGTCTGCCCGTCGAGATACTCGTAGCGGATCTTTTCCTGCTCGAGCCTGCGGCGAAGGATGCCGAGCATGGAGGTGAACTGCGAGAAGACCAGCGCCTTATGCCCTTCGTCCAGGACTTCGGCCAGCTGCGGCATGAGCATGTCCAGCTTCGCGCTGGGCTCGCCGGCGCGTTTCTGATCGATCAGCCCCGGATGGATGGCCGCCTGCCGCAGGCGGAGCAGTGCTTCCAGGATATGGATTTTGGACTTTTCCATTCCCTCGCGCTCGATGCGCTCGAGGAGCGAGCGCCGGTAGTGGTCGCGCAGTTCGTCATACAGGGACCTCTGCGCCGCCTCCAGCTGGCAGAAAAGGGTCTGCTCCACCTTGTCCGGGAGATCCCGCGCCACCTGCGCCTTGGTGCGGCGCAGGATAAAGGGCCTGAGAGCCTGCGCCAGGAGCGCGCGCCCGGCGTCGTCGATCCTTCCGGCGTTCCCTCTTCCAAGTCTGAAAACCGAGGCGGAACCCAGCATGCCGGGATTCAAAAACTCGAACAGGCTCCACAATTCGCCCAGATGGTTCTCGATCGGCGTGCCGGTCAGCGCCAGGCGGTATCGGCCGCGCAGTGCCTGTCCCAGGACATGCGGCAGGATGGTGCGCGCCCAAAGCCGTTCACGACGGGCCGTATCCGTACAGCCCATCAAAAAGCCCGCCACCTCGTCCTCTGCGCGCGCCACCCAGCCGTGCCCC
>CAYZTZ010000039.1:0-5357 GCA_964481255.1 uncultured Acidobacteriota bacterium
ACGCCGGTTATAGGGCTTTTCTTGTAGGGGAGCACCTGTTGCGGGCGGAATCCCCGGGGGCCGCCCTCGCGGAACTCCTGGGCGCCTTCTAAGCCTGATTGTGTGAGCACGGCTCTCCAGAACCGTGCGTCCGCCTGATCCACGGACGATATGCTTAGACAGACGGACGGGTCTGGAGACCCGTCCGCACATGAGTTTTCGTGAGCACGGCTCTCCAGAGCCGTGCGTCCCCCCGGCCCGCTGGCTGCCGGATGGATCAGGAGACCCGTCCGCACGTGAACTGGTAGGTCTCATGAAAGTCAAAGTCTGCGGAATCACAAGCTATGAAGACGCCGCGATGGCCCTGGACCTCGGCGTCGACGCGCTGGGCTTCAATTTTTTTCCGCACAGCCCGCGCTATATAGATCCTGCGGCTGCCCGGGCGATCATCCGGCGCCTTGCCCCGTTCACCGTCGCAGTGGGTGTTTTCGTCAACGTCCCCGAACCCGGGCCGGTGGCGGAAACGGCCCTTCTGACCGGAATCCAGGCCATCCAGCTTCACGGAGACGAAACCCCGGAATACTGCCGGAAGCTTGCGGGCTGGCCGTTGATCAAGGCTCTGCGCGTCGGAGCGGGAGCGGCGCTCCCTGATCCCGAGGATTACCCCGTGAGGGCGATTCTGCTCGACGTGCGGGACGAGGACCTTTTCGGCGGGACGGGGAGATCCTTCGACTGGGGCCTTGCCCGCGGGATCAAGCGGTCCCGCCCCGTTATCCTGGCGGGCGGCCTTCGGCCCGACAACGTGCGGGAGGCGGTCAGAATCGTGGACCCATATGCCGTGGATGTCTGCAGCGGCGTTGAGAGCGCCCCCGGGAAAAAGGACGCCGGAAAGCTGGCCGATTTCATGAAGGAGGTGCGATATGTCGACAATCCCCTTCACGGGGCCTGACGAGAACGGGCGCTACGGCGCCTACGGCGGCCGATTCGTCCCTGAGACGCTGATGGGCCCTCTGGAGGAATTGGAGAGGGCTTACCGGGACGCCGTCCGCGATCCCGCTTTCCAATCGGAGCTGGATTATCTACTGCGGACCTATGCCGGCCGCCCTACCCCTCTTACGCCGGCGCGCCGCCTGGCGTCCCACATCGGGAGGGGGCGGATCTACCTGAAGCGTGAGGACCTTGCCCACACGGGAGCGCACAAGATCAACAACGCCCTCGGGCAGATCCTGCTCGCCAGGCGGATGGGCAAGACGCGAATCATCGCCGAGACCGGAGCGGGGCAGCACGGCGTGGCGACGGCAACGGCCGCCGCCCTGTTCGGCATGAAATGCGACATTTACATGGGAACGGAAGACATGCGCAGACAGGCCCTCAACGTCTTCCGGATGCGTCTCCTGGGAGCGGACGTGATACCTGTGGATTCCGGCAGCCGCACCCTGAAGGACGCCATCAACGAGGCGATGCGGGATTGGGTGACGAATGTGGCCGACACCCATTATCTGCTTGGATCCGTGCTGGGCGCCCATCCTTACCCGTGGATGGTGCGCGATTTCCAGGCCGTCATCGGCAGAGAGGCGCGAGTGCAGATCCTGGAGGCGGAAGGGCGGCTGCCGGACCTGCTGCTTGCGTGCGTGGGAGGCGGAAGCAACGCGATCGGTCTTTTTCATGAGTTTTTGCGCGAGCCGCAAATCCGCATGATAGGAGTCGAAGCGGGAGGCCGCGGGACGGCTCTGGGCGAACACGCGGCCCGCTTCAGCGGCGGGAGAGCGGGAGTCCTGCAGGGGACTCTGAGCTATGTCCTTCAGGACGAAGACGGCCAGATCGCGGGGACGCATTCCGTCTCCGCCGGGCTCGATTACCCGGCCGTCGGCCCGGAGCATTCCTTCCTGCACGACACCGGGCGCGTGCGCTACACCTCCGTCACGGACGAACAGGCCCTGGAAGCCTTCCAGCTGTTGAGCCGCCTGGAGGGCATCATCCCGGCGCTGGAAAGCGCGCACGCGATCGCCGAGCTCGTCCGCCTCGGGCCCGGACTGGATGAAGATACGCTGGTGATCGTGAACCTGTCGGGACGCGGGGACAAGGACGTGAACCAGGCCGCCGAGATCCTGCAGGGCGGGCACGTCTGACCCTGCCGGATCATTCAGGAGCCCTTATGACAAGAAGAATAGGAAATATGTTCCTGAAACTCCGGGAGCGCGGAGAGAAGGCCTTCATCCCCTTTATCATGGCGGGGGATCCCGATCTCGAAACGACGGTCCGCTTGGTGCCGGAGCTCGCCCGCGCCGGATCGGACATCGTGGAGCTCGGCGTACCCTTCTCCGACCCGGTCGCCGACGGGCCCGTCATCCAACGGGCCGGGGGGCGCGCGCTGAGCCGC
The DNA here is from genome assembly GCA_964481255.1 of uncultured Acidobacteriota bacterium. Classification (GTDB taxonomy): domain Bacteria; phylum Acidobacteriota; class UBA6911; order UBA6911; family UBA6911; genus UBA6911. The sequence continues at coordinate 2,360 of CAYZTZ010000039.1, forward strand.
GGCTACAGGCTTCCCGATTATCTCCGGGCGGTGGAGGCGATCCGCCGCGAGACGGACGTGCCGCTTCTGCTTTTCAGCTATTACAACCCGATCCTCCAATACGGCCTCGAACCATTGGCGCGGGACGCGCGGGCGGCCGGGGTGGACGGGATCCTCGTGACGGATATGATTCCCGAGGAGGGCGCCGGCTACTGCTCCTGCATGGAACGGAACGGGCTGGACTGCGTCTTTCTCGTCGCCCCGACCAGCAGCGACGAACGCGTCGCAAGGATCGCCGCGTGCTCGAGGGGGTTTATTTACGTTGTGTCCCGCACGGGGATCACGGGAGCGCGCCGGGAGCTTTCGGCTTCGATCCAGCCGACCGTGGAGCGAGTCCGCCGGCACACGTCGCTGCCGGTCGCCGTGGGATTCGGCATATCGAGCCCCGAGCACGTTCGGGCGGTCTGGGATATCGCCGACGGCGCCGTGGTCGGCAGCGCCATCGTGTCGGAGATGGAGAAAGTGAAGGATGCGCGCGAGATCCCTTCGCGAATAGGGGAGTTGTGCGCCTGGCTGAAAGGCGCCGCGGATTCCATGGTGCGGAATCGCCGCAACCAGGATTGAAGCCCTACAAGGCGATACAATCGGACAGGCATCATCCCCGATAAAAAGAGCCACGGATCATCACGGATTATGGCGGTTTTTCACGGGCTTGCTCTATCCGGCTCCGCGGCTTTATTGCACTGTTAACAAGCGGTGCGCAATAACTGCGGTTATTCCAGGCCTTTCGGTTCCCATTTCAACGCAAATGCGATATAAGAGGGGATCCCGATAATCGGGGGACGACGGCTGGCTTTTCCATGCAAAGGAGAGAGTCGCAATTGTTCAACATCGATTTTCAACCCGTCGGGCGTCGCGGCCGCTTCTCCGCGGATCGGACACTGCTGGACTGCGCCCGGGAACTCAATGTCGATCTCGTGAGCGTATGCGGCGGGGCGGGCACATGCGGGCACTGCAGGGTGCAGATCATCTCCGGGGATGTCTCCGAGAGGACTGCGGAGGATGCGTCGGTTTTCACCGAAAGCGAACTGGCGCAGAACATGCGTCTCGCGTGCAGGACCTACCCGCGAAGCGACCTGAAGATTCATGTTCCGCCGGAGTCCCTGACGGCCCCTCAACGCACCCAGGTCGAAGGCCTGGAAGTGAATGTCGAGCCGGAACCTCCCGTGCGGGGGATGGCCGTGCAGCCGGAGCCCCCCTCGCTCCATGCCCCGGAGTCGGATGACGATAATCTCTGGAACGCTCTGGCAAAAAGGCACGCCGCACCCCGCGGCAGCATCGATCTGAGGGTTCAGCAGACGCTCTCGACGCGTCTGCGCGAGCTGGACTGGAAGGTTTGCGCGGCCCTGCGCGGCGGCGAGATTGTCGCGTTGGGCCGCGAGTCCGCGCGCTGGCTCGGACTGGCGGTCGACATCGGAACCACCAAGATCGCCGTTTACCTGATGGATATGGAAAACGGCAGGACCCTGGCGTCCAGGGGGCTGATGAACCCCCAGATCGCTTACGGCGAAGACGTCGTCGCGCGCATTTATTACGCCGGCAAATCGCCGGAGAACGCCGCGAAGCTTCAGAGGATCCTCGTCGGGGCGCTGAACCAGGCGGCCGCGGGCCTGTGCGCCGAAATCGGCGCCGTCGCTTCGGACATCGTCGAGGCCGTCGTCGTGGGCAACACCGCCATGCATCACCTGTTTTTGGGGCTGCCGGTGCTTCAGCTGGGGATGTCTCCATACGTGCCGGCGGTTCGATCGGCCATGGATGTCAAGGCCCGCGATATAGGGCTTGAGATCGCCTCCGGGGCATACGTCCATCTGTTGCCGAACATCGCGGGGTATGTGGGGGCGGATCACGTGGCCATGATTCTGGCGGCGCGCGTCGCCGATTCCACGGCCACCGTGCTCGCGATCGACATCGGCACCAACACGGAGATATGCCTGAACCACAACGGCCGCATGACGAGCGTTTCCTGCGCATCCGGGCCGGCATTCGAGGGGGCCCATATCAAATACGGCATGCGGGCGGCGCCGGGCTCGATCGAGCACGTGCGTCTGACGGGCGACAAGCTGGAAATTCAGACCATCGGCGGCGGAAACCCCGTCGGCATCTGCGGCTCCGGCCTGCTGGACGCCGTGGCCCAGCTCCGCCGGAACAATGTACTGGACGCCACGGGCCGGATGGGTCCGCACCCGCTGGTGCGCGAGCGGAACGGGCAGAAGGAATTCGTCCTCGCGCAACGTCCCGGCAAGGAGCCGATCACGGTTTCTCAAAAGGATATCCGGGAACTTCAACTGGCGAAAGCCGCCATACGTCTGGGCGTGCGGGTGCTGGCGGAAGCGGAAGGCCTCTCCGAAGAGCGGATTGAAACCGTCATCATCGCCGGGGCCTTCGGGACCTTTATCGACGTGGAAAGCGCCACGATCATCGGCATGCTGCCGCCGCTGCCCCTGGACCGCTTCAAGCAGGTCGGCAACGCCGCGGGGACCGGGGCGCGCATGACGCTCATCTCCGAGACACAGAGGGCTCTCGCCCGTCAGATCGCGTCGCGCGTCAGGTACATCGAGCTGGCCTCGATGCCCGACTTCAGCCGGAAATACGCGGAAGCCTGCCCGATGTAAGGCAGGGCCGGCGCGGGGCGACGGCCCCGGACACGTGAAATCCGGGGCAACAATTCGGCTCCGGATCGCTGCGTTCTGCTGTACAATCTCGTCCCGTACCCCCGTCGGGGGAAGGGGCATCATACGAGAAAGCCGATGGAAGATATTTTTTCGCTGCGGATCCATGCGGTCACGAGCGAAAGGGGGCAAGGATGATTGAAAAGGAGAAGCTGGTGAAAATAGTGGGCGCCGGCAACGTGCACGATGATCCGGCGACGCTGGACTCGTATGCCGGAGACATAAGCTTCGTCACCTCCATGAGGCCGCAGTGCGTGGTCCGTCCGGCCGACGCCGGTCAGATTCAACGC
>CAYZTZ010000039.1:5457-24703 GCA_964481255.1 uncultured Acidobacteriota bacterium
GAACATGCCTCTTCTGCCGCGCCAGTCGAAGTCGGTGGTGGGAAGCATTCTCGAAAGGGAGCCCGTCACCATGCCCAAGTATCAATGGGATATTTCGGACCCCTTGGCGTGCGCGGGGCTGTTTTTCGGAACCGGAGACGAGTTCCGAACCGGGCAGGCGGCGGGGCCGGGCAGCATCGAGGAACAGTGGAAGGTGGGCGGCATGCAGAAAGCGCCCTATGGGCCGGGAACGGCGAGCTGGCACAGGCTCATCCAGGGAGCTCAGGGGACGATGGGCGTCGTCACCTGGATGTCCATGCGGTGCGAGCTCCTTCCCCGCATTGAGGAGCCGTTTGCAGCCGGTTCTTCGCAGGTGGGCGCCCTTCTGGAACTCGCGGCCTGGCTGGTACGCATGAGGATGGTCAACGAGTGCTTCATACTGAACGCCGCGAACCTGGCCGCCGTCTTCGCAGGGAAACAGCCGTCCGACTACGGGGCCCTCAGGGACGCCCTGCCGGAATGGACGCTTTTCTTCACGATAGCGGGTTACGAGTTCAATCCGGAGGAGAGAGTCGCAGCATATCTCAAGGATCTGGCGGACCTGACCCAGCGTCTGGGGATCGAAGCGGCCCGATCCGTTGGAGGGCTTTCGGCGAATAAAATCCTGAAAACGATCCGAAGGCCTTCGGCGGAGCCATATTGGAAGCTTCGTCTCAAGGGGGCCTGCCAGGACATCTTTTTCCTGACCATCAATGACAGAATACAGGGTCAGATCGACGCCATGAGCGAAATGGCGGACCGGTCCGGCTACCCCGTCTCCGACATGGGGGTCTATATCCAGCCGATCGTGCAGGGGACCAGCTGTCACTGCGAGTTCAATCTCTTTTACGACCAGGGCAACGCCAGAGATGTCGAAAAAGTCCGGGACCTGACGGTGACGGCCACAAGGGCCCTGATGGACCGGGGCGCGTTTTTCTCGAGGCCTTACGGTGAAGCCGCCGGAATGATCTTGAACAGAGACGCCGCCACGGTGGCCGTCCTGAACAAGTTTAAGAAAATTTTCGATCCCAACAACATCATGAATCCGGGGAAAGTGTGCTTTTAGCAGGGCTGAAAAAGCAACTTGCGACCCCATGATCATAGGAGATTCCGCATATGGGACTTGAAAAATACAAAGGCGATATGGAGATGTGCTGCCGGTGCTCGGCCTGCAAGTTCATACCCCTGCAAAAGGTGACCGGATTTCAATTCGCAAACGTCTGTCCCAGCATATCGAAATACAATTTTCACAGCTACTCGGGCGGCGGGAGGTTGAACATCGGGGCCGCCATGCTGAAGAACGGGTTCCAGTACACGGACAGGCTGCTGCATATTGTCTATAACTGCCAGCTGTGCGGGGCGTGCGGCGTTTCATGCAACTACGCCATGGACATGGAGGTCCTGGAACCGATCCACGAGTTCAGGATCCAGTGCGTGGAAGACGGAAAACCGCACCCGGCGCACAAGAAGGTCATCGCCGGCCTGCGCAGGGAAGGCTCCATGGTGCCCGCCAAGGGCCGAAGAGGGGCCTGGGCCGCCGGATTGAAGCTGAAGGACGCTTCCAGGGAGAAGGTGGACGTGCTGTATCATGTCGGCTGTCTGACGAGCTATGACAAGAACCTGCACAAGCTGGCCAAAGCCGCGGCGAAGATCCTGCAGAAGGCGGGCGTCGATTTCGGAATAGCCGGCGACGCGGAGACATGCTGCGGCGGCCGCGCCTACCAGATGGGCTTCACGAAAGAGTTCCTGAATCAGGCGAAAAAGAACATGGCCCTGATCAAAAAGGCGGGCGTTAAAACCCTCGTGACGGCGTGCGCCGACGGGTATCAGGCTTTCAAGGTCTTCTATGACAAGCACGGCCTGAAAGGCGATCTCGAGGTGCTCCACATCACGGAGTACATCGACCGTCTCGTGACCGAGGGCAGGCTGAAACTGTCCAAAAAGGTCGATCTGGCGGCCACGTATCACGACCCGTGCCGCCTGGGCCGGCTCGGCGAGCCGTGGATACACTGGCAGGGCAGGAAGAAGCCGGGAGACAGGTTTGTTTTCGACCCGCCTAAAGAATACCGGCGGGGCAGCCACGGAATTTATGAACCGCCCAGGCGCGTCCTCCAGGGCATTCCGGGCCTGAAGCTCACGGAGATGACCCGGATCAAGGAATACGCCTGGTGTTGCGGGGCCGGAGGCGGCGTGATCGAGTCGAACCCTGAGTTCGCCGCCTGGACCGCCCTGCAGAGACTGGAGGAAGCCAAGTCGACGGGGGCCGAGGCGATCGTGACGGCCTGTCCCTGGTGCGAGCAGGCTTTCAATCGGGCCGTCGAGGAAAGCGGAAGCGACCTGAAGGTTTACGACATCGTGGAACTTGTGGAACGGGCAATCCAATAAGGGGGTGACCAGTCATGGCTTTGAGCAAAGAGATTTATTCGGCTTTCCAGGATGTGGTGGGAGAGGAAAACATCTGCGATGATCCGGTCATCATGCCTTCGTACCATTCGACCGAGTTCGCGGCCGTGATCCTCCCGGGGAACACGGCGGAGGTTCAGGCGATCGTGAGGCTGTGCAACAAGTACAAGCTGAAATTCCGCGCCGTGTGCACGGGCTGGACGGGCATGTTTCCCCCGGGCATCGTCTACCTGGACCTGAGGCGGATGAACCGCATCATCGAGATCAACGAGAAAAACATGTACGCCGTGGTGGAGCCCTACGTCATCACGGCGCAGCTGCAGGCCGAGCTGATGAAACGGGGCCTGCACATGAACGTGAAGGGGGCCGGAGCCAACTGCGCGGCTATGCTCCGGGGGCACGGGCATCTCGATCAGACCACGAGCGGCGACGACCGCAACCACCTGGCCATCGAATGGGTGACTCCGGAGGGGGACATTGTCCGGTCGGGCTCTCTGGGGTCCCAGGGCGAGTGGTTCTGCGGAGACGGGCCGGGTCCGTCGCTGAGGGCTATTCTGACAAGCGCCGTGCCGCCGGGGGTCACGCCGGGCGTTTTCACAAAGGCCGCCATGAAGGTTTATCACTGGCCGGGCCCGCAGCGCTTCCCGGTTCAGGGCGTGTCGCCGGACTACCACCTGAGCGAAATCCCCAGGAACATGATGGCGAGGTACTACAGCTTCCCGTCGGTGGAGAAGATGTGGGAGGCCGAGATCCGGCTCGGGGAAAACGAGGTGGCCTTCGAGCTCATGGGCTTCAACGTGGCCATGGTCGCCGCCAACATCGCAAAGAACAACGAGGAGGAGGAAGTCCTCTTCCGGCAGTTCAGCCGCGAAGTCCAGGGGCCCGGCTTTTTCGTCATCCTGGCGGGGAACTCCGAGGCCGATTTCGAATACAAGAAAAAGGCTCTGGAGCAGATCGTCAGGGACGCCGGCGGGAAGTCCCTGAAATCGGTCGAAGACCCAAAGACCGAGGGGGTGCTGCTGTGTCAGTGCATCCGGATCTCCGCATCGATCCGCGAGACGTTCCGCCCCGGCGGGGCCTTCAGCTCCATCCCGGTGATGGGCCAGAGGGATCTGACCATCCGGTGGGCCGTGGGGGCCGGCAAGGCGAAGATGCCTCTGATTGAAAAAGGCCTGATCGTCGACGACGGCGGCGGCTTTTTCGGCTGGGGCGTCGAGCAGGGGCATCTCGGCAAGACGGAGATCTTTTGCAAGTTCGACCCGCAGAACGCCGAGGCGAAAGCCGCCGTGGAAGCATGGAGCAAGGAGCAGAGCAGGAGGGCCTTCGAGGAGCGGTATTTCGCTCTGCTGATGGGTCCGGTGGATGAGATGAGCCCGAATCTATGTAACTACAATCAATGGTGGAAGAAGATACAGCAGTCCATAGACCCGAACGGCGTCCACCCCGAAGCGGGCGCCCTGGTGTAGTTCCCGTGTGAGCCCGGCTATCCAGAGGCTGTCTCATAACCAGGAAATTTGAAAGATCGCTCTAATGGAATCAGCAAATTGCGCTCACTGAAGGGGGAGGAACGCCGAGTTTGAGACGGCTTCTCCAGAGCCGGGTGATATGTGATGGAGGCGGAAACCGGCGGACCGTACTCCGGAGACCGGTCCGTACAGGGATTGATCCGGAGTCCTCGGATTTTTATCCGGCGGAGAGGGAACCGAGGAAATCGCCGTTGGTTTTCGTCTTGGAGAGCTTCTCGAGCAGCAGCTCCATGCTTTCGGTGACCGAGAGAGGCGTCAGGACTTTGCGCAGGATCCATATGCGGGCGAGGTCGGCCTGAGGCAGAAGCAGCTCCTCCTTGCGCGTGCCCGACTTGTTGATGTCGATCGCGGGGAAGACGCGCTTGTCGACCAGTTTGCGGTCCAGGTGGAGCTCCATATTTCCCGTCCCCTTGAACTCCTCGAAAATCACGTCGTCCATGCGGCTGCCGGTGTCGATCAGGGCGGTGGCGATGATGGTCAGGCTGCCCCCCTCCTCGATGTTGCGCGCGGCTCCGAAGAACCGTTTCGGCTTCTGCAGGGCGTTGCTGTCGACGCCCCCGGACAGGACTTTCCCGCTCGGCGGCACGACGGTGTTGTAGGCGCGGGCCAGCCGCGTGATGCTGTCGAGAAGGATGACGACGTCCCGCTTATGCTCCACGAAACGCTTGGCCTTCTCGAGAACCATCTCGGCGACCTGGACGTGCCGGGTGGCCGGCTCGTCGAATGTCGAGCTGATCACCTCGCCCTCGACGGAGCGCTGCATGTCGGTGACCTCCTCCGGTCGTTCGTCGATCAAAAGGACGATGAGGTCGACTTCGGGATGGTTCCTGGAGATCGAGTTGGCGATCGACTGCAGGAGCATCGTCTTGCCGGTCCTGGGCGGCGACACGATCAGCCCGCGCTGGCCCTTGCCGATGGGCGTCAGCATGTCCATCACCCTGCCGGAAAGATTCTCCGGGACCGTTTCCATCTTCAGGTGCCGGCTCGGGTAAAGCGGGGTGAGGTTGTCGAAAAGGACTTTGTCCTTGACGGCGTCCGGATGCTCGAAATTGACCGCCTCAACCTTGATGAGGGCGAAGTAGCGCTCCCCCTCCTTGGGCGGCCGTATCTGGCCGGAAACGGTGTCGCCGGTGCGCAGATCGAATTTCCGGATCTGCGACGGGGAAACGTAAATGTCATCCGGGCCGGGCAGATAGTTGTAGTCGGGCGCCCGCAGGAAGCCGTAACCCTCGGGCAGGCATTCCAGAACCCCCTCGGCGAAGATCAGGCCGCTTTTTTCAGTCTGCGCTTTCAGGATCTGGAATATCAATTCCTGTTTGCGGAATCCCGCGCAGCCAGGGATGTTCAGATCCTTGGCGACCTTGATCAGGGACGCGATGCTCATCTCCTTCATTTCCAGGATATTGAGGTGGCCGTTGGGGCGGCCGTCGGAATTGCGACTTTGCGTCGTTTCAGACATGAGAGAATCCCTCCGGGGGATGATACGGGCAGGTTGATTTCATCAAGCCGATCGGCCGTTCCCGGCGCCTTTCGGAAAATATCCTTTGTCTCGCGTCATTATGCCTACAAGCGCCGCCGGATTACTCTGCGCAGCGCCGCGGGATCATCCGCGGCCCGATGTCGCTTTCAGCACCTCTTTCCAGATTTCCCTGCAGCCTGCGCCGGTTTTCGCTGAAACCAAGATCACGCGATCGTCCCTGAATCGTTCGGCCAGAAGGCGCTCTTGCGAGCTTTTTTGGCTGGAAGGCACCTTGTCCCACTTGGTTGCCGCCGTCAAGCGCGGTATTTTCAGCCTTTCAATCCAGGCGGCGAATTGCAGGTCCGACTCGGCGGGAGGCATTCTCGAATCAATAAGCTGAATGACCAGGGCGATCCAGGGACGCTCCAGGAAATATTGCTCAACGAGATCCTTCCATCGCCGCGCCTCGGACCTCGCGGTCTTCGCGTACCCGTAGCCCGGAAGATCGACGAAAAAGAAGGACCGGTTAATGCGATAAAAATTGACGCTCCGCGTTTTGCCCGGGGTGGAACTGATCCGGGCCAGTTTCCTGTCGCCGGCGAGGCGGTTGATCAGGCTGGATTTTCCGACGTTGGAGCGTCCCGCGAAGACCACCTCCGGAATCCCTTCGCGGGGGAAATCATTTTTCGAGACGGCGCTGGCGACAAATTCGGCCTGGGTCAAAGGAGTCTTGCGGCTTATTTTCAGTGCGCGACATTTTCGCTGGGACGCGGTCCCTCGATGTCCATCGGGGGGACCGGCCGGGGCACGGGTTGTCTTTCCAGGGCTATCTGGAGAACCTCGTCCATCGTTTCCACAAAACTGACGGTCAGGGATTCCAGGACCTCCGGCGGGATGTCCTGGAGATCCTTCTCGTTTTCCTTCGGCAGGATGACATTCTTGATTCCGGCGCGGTGGGCGGCCAGAAGTTTTTCCTTCACTCCGCCTATGGGAAGGACCTTGCCGCGCAGGGTGATTTCACCCGTCATGGCCACGTCCTTGCGCACCGGAATCCTGGTTAAAGCGGAGACGATCGTGGTCGCCATGGTAATGCCGGCCGAGGGGCCGTCCTTGGGGATCGCCCCTTCAGGGATATGGATGTGCATGTCCATCTTCCGGTGGAAATCCCGGCCGATGCCGAACTCGGCGGCGCGGGAGCGCACGAAGGACAGGGCGGCGCGCGCCGATTCCTGCATGACCTCGCCGAGCTTCCCGGTGAGCGTCAACTGGCCTTTGCCTTCCATCAGCGTGGCTTCCGTCTGCAGGACCTCGCCGCCCACCTCCGTCCAGGCCAGGCCCGTCGTCAGGCCTATCTGGTTGGATTCGCTGATCCCCTGCATCCTGAACTTGGGACGTCCGAGCAGCTTCTCGACCTCCTCGGGCGTGATCGTGCCGCTCCTGAATTCGGCGGTGACGATCCGCTTGGCCGTTTTCCTGCAGATGTTCGCGATTTCGCGCTCGAGGTTGCGCACGCCGGATTCGCGGGTGTATTTGCGGATGATCTCCAGGAGCGCCTCGTCCGTGAACTGAATCTGCTTCGGCTTGAGCCCGGCGGCTTCCATCTGCTTCTTGACCAGGAACCTCTTGGCGATTTCGAGCTTTTCGTTCTCCGTGTATCCCGAGAGCTGGATGACCTCCATACGGTCCTGGAGGGCTCTCGGGATCGTGTGCAGAACGTTCGCCGTCGCGATGAACATGACCATGGACAGGTCGAACTCGGTGTCGAGGTAATGATCCACGAACATGTGGTTCTGCTCAGGGTCGAGCACTTCCAGCAGAGCCGCCGAAGGGTCGCCGCGGAAATCCATGCTCATTTTATCCACTTCATCGAGCATGAAGACCGGATTGCGCGTCCCCGCCTTCTTCATGTATTGGATGATCTGTCCGGGAAGTGCGCCGATATAGGTCCGGCGGTGGCCGCGGATCTCGGCCTCGTCCCGAACCCCTCCGAGCGAGAGGCGGACGAATTTTCTCCCCGTCGCGCGCGCGATGGATCGGCCCAGCGACGTTTTCCCGACCCCCGGCGGGCCGACGAAGCACAAAATCGTCCCCTGCGGCTTCCGGACCAGGCTGCGCACCGCCAGGAACTCCAGAATGCGGTCCTTGATCTTTTCGAGGCCGTAGTGGTCTTCCTCGAGCACTTTCTTGGACCACTGGATATTGCGTATCTCGCGCGATTTCTTGTTCCACGGCATCGCCAGGAGCCAATCGAGGTAGGTGCGCGAGACGATCGATTCGGCCGACATCGGCGGCATCATTTCGAGCCGCTGGATCTCCTTCATTGCCTTCTCGTGGGCGTCCTTCGGCATCCCGGCGGCTTCCACCTGCCTTTTCAGATCCTCGAGCTCGCTCTTCTCGTCCTTGCGTCCCAGCTCCTTCTGGATCGCCTTCATTTTTTCGTTGAGGTAGTATTCCTTCTGGGCCCTCTCCATCTGGCGCTTCACGCGGCCCTGGATATTGCGGTCGACCTTGATCTTCTCCATCTCGATCTCGATGATCTCGTTGATTTTCTCGATCCGCTCGGCGAGATCGACCATTTCCAGGAGCTGCTGCTTCTCCTCGATGCTGATCGGCAGGTTGGCGCATATGTTGTCGGCCAGCTTCGAGGGTTCCAGGGTCTTCATCGCGCTCAGGATCGCGTCATAGTTGACGTGGTGGCTGAGCTTGGAGAATTGCTCGAAGACCGTCTGGAGCCTCTTGATCAGGAGGTTGGTGCGCGCGCTGTTGACGGCCGTCTCCTCGAGGATTTCCACGTCGGCGACGAAAAAGCCCGGATCGTTGGAATACCGGATCGCGCGGACCCTCTGCACCCCCTCGACGAGGACCTTGATGTTTCCGTCGGAGAGCTTGACGCTCTGCACGATGTTGGCCGCCGTCCCCACGGCGTAGATGTCGGATGCCTTCGGCTCGTCGATCGAGGCGTCCATCTGGGTCGCCAGGAAAACCCTCTTCGAGCCTTCCAGGGCGAACTCCAGCGCCCGGACGGACGTGGCGCGCCCGATCACGAACGGGATCATCATGTGCGGAAAGACCACCACGTCCCGGATCGGGATCATCGGCAGGCGCTCGGTTTTCTTGGCGGATATTTCGTTGGTCATTCTTGCTGTTAACCGGCTTTCTCCAGCAGCGCGAAGACGATGTCCTTGTTTTCCACCATCTCGCGCGTTATCACGAATTCCTTCACCTTCTTCTGCGAAGGGAGCTGGTACATCACATCCAACATAAGATCTTCGAGGATGATTTTCAATCCCCGGGCGCCCATCTTGCGTTCCAGCGCGAGACTCGCCACGGCTCCTATCGCGTCGTCGGTGAACCTCAGCTTGACGTTTTCGAATTCAAAGAGCTTCTGATACTGGCGGACCAGGGCGTTTTTCGGCTTGGTCAGGATTTCCACCAGGGCGGCGTGGTCCAGCTCGGAAAGCGATCCGATGACGGGCAGCCTCCCGACAAACTCGGGTATGAGGCCGTACTTGATCAAGTCCCTCGGTTCGCACAGATCCAGAATATTGGCCGGCTGTTCCTTCTTGGCGCTCCTGGCGGCCTTGGACGACTTGTCCTCCGCCAGGAATCCCATGCTTTTCTTGCCGATCCGGCGCTCGATGACCTTATCCAGTCCGACAAAGGCCCCGCCGCATATGAAAAGGATGTTGGTGGTGTCGATCTGGATGAACTCCTGGTGGGGGTGTTTCCGCCCCCCCTGGGGCGGGACGTTGGCGATCGTGCCTTCCAGGATCTTGAGCAGGGCCTGCTGGACCCCCTCGCCCGACACGTCGCGCGTGATCGAAGGGTTCTCGTCCTTGCGGGCTATCTTGTCGATCTCGTCGATATAGACGATGCCCTGCTGGCATTTTTCCTTGTCGCCGCCGGCGTTCTGCAGGAGCTTGAGGATGATGTTTTCGACGTCTTCCCCCACGTAGCCCGCTTCGGTGAGCGTGGTGGCGTCCACAATGGCGAAGGGGACCGAAAGCATTTTCGCCAGCGTCTGGGCCAGAAGAGTCTTGCCTGTCCCCGTCGGCCCTATCAGCAGGACGTTGCTTTTCTGCAGCTCAAGGTCGCTGCGCTTCTTGGAAATCTCGAGCCGCTTGTAGTGATTGTAGACGGCGACGGCGAGCTTCTTTTTCGTCATCTCCTGCCCGATGACGTACAGGTCAAGAAATTCCTTTATCTCCTGGGGTTTGGGGAGCTTCTCGCCGATGGGGGAGGTCACGACATCGTCGGCGATGATCTCGTTGCAGACATCGACGCATTCGTCGCATATGTAGACCGTCGGGCCGGCAATCAGCTTCTTGACCTCATTCTGAGTCTTGGAGCAGAAGGAGCATCTCAAGACATCATCTCTCTCGTCGTCTTTTCTCAAAGGAGTCCTCCGGAAAACAGGCGGGCGATCCTACTCTCTTCTGGCGATAACCAGGTCCACGATTCCGTAGTCCCTGGCCTGCTCGGCCGTCATGATATAGTCGCGCTCGACGTCCTTCTCAATGCGTTCAAAACTCTGTCCGGTATGCTTGGCGAGGATCAGATTCATCGCCTCGCGCAGTCTGAGGATTTCCTTCGCGTGGATATCGATATCCGTCGCCTGACCCGCCAACCCGCTCATGGTCGGTTGATGGATCAAGATTCTTGAGTTCGGGAGGGCGAAACGCTTTCCCGGGGTGCCCGCCGCCAGCAACAGAGCCCCCATGCTGGCTGCCTGGCCGATGCAGATGGTCGACACGTTCGGGCGGATGTATTGCATGGTGTCGTAGATGGCCATGCCCGCCGAAATGGAACCGCCGGGGGAGTTGATGTAGAGGTGAATGTCCTTTTCCGGGTCCTCGGCTTCCAGGAACAGGAGCTGAGCCGTAACCACATTGGCGACGTTGTCGTCGATCGGCGTTCCCAGAAAGATTATTCTGTCCTTCAGGAGACGCGAATAAATGTCGTACGCGCGCTCCCCTCTATTGGTCTGTTCGACCACCATGGGTATCAGTGCCAACGCTTGTCACCCCTAGGTAATATTAGCATTGCGATAGATGAAATCAAGCGCCTTATTCCGGCGCAGATGCTGCTCAAAGCTTTGAATTCGTTCCTCTTTTTCGAACTGAGCCCGCAAGGCCGCGGCGGACTTGTTTGTTCCCTGGCCGATCTTCTGAAGCTCCGAATCGACTTCCTCCCTCGTCACCTCGATCCCTTCCTGCCGGGCGACGGCATCGAGGAAAATGGCGCGGCGGGCGGCCTGTTCCGCACGGGGGCGGGCCTCGTCGAAAACCTTTTTCCAGTCGATGGAGGTCTGATTGATGTCAATGCCCTGATAGGCGAGATTGGCGGCAATCCGATTCGCGTGCGCCTCCAACTCCTCCTGAATCAGGCACTCCGGAACATCGACAGGTTGGCGCGCGACGATCTGGTCCAGCAACGCCTCCCTCGCCCTCTTTTCGGCATTCTGGCGGGCCTGCGTTACCAGTTCATCCCGAATCTTTGCGCGCAGTGCCTGGAGACTCTCCGAGCCGATGTCCCTGGCGAAATCGTCGTTGAGGTCCGGCAGCTGCTTTTCCTTAATGTCCTTTACGACAACAGTATAGTTAACCTTCCTGCCGGCGAAATGCTTTCGGTGGTAGTCCTCGGGGTAAACGACCTCAAAGCTCCTGGTCTCCCCGGCCTTCGCCCCTCGAAGGTTTTTGGAAAACTCGTCGCTGGTCTGAGCGTGCCCAACAATCAGCGTGACGTCCTCTTCATGCAGGGGCTTGGAGGCGCCCTCAAACTGCCCGTCCACCGTCAGGGTCACATAATGCCCGTCCTGAGCTTCTCCTCCATCCACCGGAACGAACTGTGCGTGTTGAGCCCGAAGTGTTTCCAGGGCCTCAGTTACTTCTTCGTCCGTGACCTCGGCCGGCGGCATCGTTACTGGAATTCCTTTGTAGTCTTTGACTTCCAGCTGTGGCATGATTTCGAAGGAGACGGTGAATCGCAAAGGCTCGCCGGGCTCGCTTTCGACGTCCCGCACCACGGGTGAGGCCAGAGGACGGAGCTTGTGCTCCTCGCGCGCGCTGTCCCAGCTCCGCTCGATGATTTTCTGAACGGCCTCCTTCCGCAGTTCGCTTCCGAGGCGTTGCTTAATGATGTTCAAGGGCACTTTGCCCGGCCTGAAGCCGGGTATCCTGGCGGTGCCGGCGTAGTCCCGGGCGATCCTGTCGATTTCGGCGTCGACTTCTTCCGGGGGCACTTCGGCCGCCAGATTTCTCCTGCAGCTGTTGACTTCGACTATCTCGATTTTCAAATCATTTCCCGCCTGTCTGATTGAAGGACGAATTACGAATGACGCATCAGGAATTCAAACACTCAAACCGCAAAACGTCCCGCGTCCAGGTATTCGAGTCGCAGGCCTTCTTCGGCGGCGCATGCCCTCATTCGCTGTCGGCCGGAAGATTGGTGCGAAAGGGGGGATTTGAACCCCCACCCCTTGCGGGACTGGATCCTAAGTCCAGCGCGTCTGCCAATTCCGCCACTTTCGCGGTTATCCGGCCTCCAATCCCTTTTCCGGGTGCATCTACGATGACTGCGGCCGCTGGGATAAAACCTTTGACGTGTCTGGAACTCGAACACCGCAATGTAACAAAGGGGTTCCCCCCTGTCAATGGCGCCCCGGCGGCGATTGACGGCCGGGGTTTTGCGATTTAGGATTGCTCGGGGAGGCGGGCCGATGAAACTGGGCATTGTCGATTATATTGATTGTGCGCATTTCCTGCCGGGACACGACAAGTGCGGATCGCTGCATGGTCACACCTACAGGATCGAGGTCGTCATCGAGGGCGAAAAAAAGTCCGGAATGATCATGGATTTCGCCGAACTCAAGGGCAGAATCAAGGAGGGGCTGGCCTATTTCGACCATAAGACCCTGAACGACCTGCTCGAGTACCCTTCGGTCGAAAACATCTGTGAGGCCGTCAAGGCCAAACTGAGCGAGAGAATCCCATTCCCCTTCATCCTCCGCATCTGGGAAGGCCACGGCAAGTGGGTGGAAATGTAGCCGTCACAGGGATAAATCGCCGCTTCCGGCGGCGCGGCATGAAAAGGCTCCGCCAATACGGCACAAGCTGCCGACTCGGGAAGCCCCGAACCGGGCTTTGTGATTGCGCCCCTGTCGAGGCGCCCTCCATAGTGCGGGCTGCCTGAAACCACTCGCCATGCGGGTGGAGCGCTTATTTCGTTTGGGCCAATATGGGGTAAGTTGCGGGATTGAAAAGCAGGCGCGCCAGGCGCTCGTCCGCTTTCTGGAGTTCCTTTACCCGCTCCTCAGTTCTGCCCGGCTGCGCCGCGACAAACCATCCGTATTCGCGGTCCAACGCTTCCGCCAGTTCTCGAAGAGAAGTGAATCTGGGCTCCTCGCGCTTCGCTTCCACCAGCGGCCGTATCAGCAGGTAGCGCGCGAACTGGACGAATGCCATGGGGAATTCGGAGCCTACCGAGTCCAGGTTGCCGTTTCCAACAAAGCGGAACGGAACCAGGGTGCTTCTGGCGGGTATGAAATCGATCATCATGGAAATCCCCCGCTTTGTGCGCGTGAACTCCCCCATGACGGCCCACTTGGCCGTGAGCCACGAGGCTACCGCGGCGCTTGTGTCCCTGTTTAAGGTGCGCGACGCTCCCGCCGCCTCCAGCGCCACGGGCATGGATTCCCACAGCGGCACCACTTCAAAGTCGCGCACGCGCTCGCTGATTTTGGCCATTCTTATGGGCGCCGCGAGGGCGGCCCAGCGGACGTCCTCGTCCTCCATGGGCGCATTAAAGGGAAGAAAGGCAACGCGCACCGTCGGCGGGATGGCGGGCGCGGCCTTTTTCTTTTTAAACCACGGCAGGATGCAGGCGGTTTGGAGGACCAGGACGAGAATGACGGACACCGCCGTCAGTCCCCGGACGGCTCTTGATGGATTCAAGCCGTCGCGCAGGGAGTCCCGAGTTTGACGGCGGCATGGCCACTGAAAGCATTTCGGCATCTTCCTTTGTCTCCCCTTTCCGGCCGCGATTCCCGGCTTCTTCGCTTTCGACGCGGAAGCAAGCAGTATCCTTATCACATCTTCCCTAGACACGCAATCAACGCATCCCCTGTGGGAGCACGTATCTTCGGGCCCGTGCGGGGAGCAATCCCCCGAAATAAACGGGCGCTTCGCGAAACATTATTTGCGGGAGGGTTGTTTGCATGAAGAGATGCTGGGAGTCTCCAAACCAAAACGGTGCCGCCCTGATTTTCTCGCTGATCGCGCTCGCCGTTGTCACGCTTCTGGGATTGTTCATGACGCTGCATGCCACGACGGGCTTGCGCATCAGCGACAACCACGAAAGCCGCGTCCATGCGGACTACGCGGCCCTGGCCGGCCTGAATCATGCGCGGGCCCTGCTGCGGGGGCTGGCCTTCGGCGATCTTTTGAAAGGGCCCGACGGGGCCTACGACGGGAGCGCCCTGTATATGAAGCAGGCGCGCAGTTTCGCATTCCGGAATCCGCTGTCCCTCGCAACGGCGCACTCCCTTGACATCCTGGACCCGTCCGCGGACATCTCGGGAATCGCCGACGATGGGTTGATGAACACGGGTTATTGCGGCGGCATAAACGGCACCGTTCTCATACCGCCGACGGGTATCCCGCTGACAGCCCCCGATCCCTATGGAGCAGGCACCCTGGTGACGGCGCGCTATTTCGTGAAGGTCACCGACAACAACGGCGACCCTTCGGAGATCGCCGGGGATCCGGACGACAATCCTTTTGCCGACGGTGACGGAACCGTCATCGTCCGTTCCATGGGTGTCGCGCGGACCATGAGCGAATCCATCGGGCCGATCTGGAGGCGCAATTCCGTTGTCATTTACGAGGGGCGCTATAAACGCCGGTCCACCCTCAACCTAGGCCCCGCCATGGTTATTCTGGCGGACGGGCTCGAGGCCGTTTTCGGCGGAATGTATGAAGTTTCGGGCGGCTTGGACCCCGGCATCGGGGTTGTGGATACGGACGCGAAGAATACGGTATCCCCCGCGCAGATCATCCGGGATGCGGCGGGTGAGGGCTCAAGTGTCACGGGCGGCGGACTTCCCAGTCCTTCCGTAAAAGACTTGACCGGTTCGATTCCCTCCGACCCGGATCGATCGCTCCTCGTCAACCCCGGATACCTCTGGGATTTCCTTAAGAGGCAGGCGCCCCGCATGTGCGACAGCTATTATGAAGGGAATCAGAACTGGAGCGGAGGGAGCGCGCCCTTCGCCGGAATCTATGATCCGGCGAGGCCGGCGAACGATCCGGATCAGGATCCGCGGATGATCATGGTGAACGGCGATCTTGATATCGCCGGAGGCTTTTCGGGCGGCGGGCTGCTTATCGTTACCGGCAGGTTCTCCTACAGCGGCGAGTTCGCCTATAACGGCCTGATTCTTGTGATCGGTGCGGGCCGACTCTTTGCCTCGGGGACAGGGACGGGTTTAAACGGAGCCCTCCTTCTGGCGAACCTGACGGAAACCGGCGGGAAGGTCTCGTTCGGCCCTCCCGCTTTCGCGATAGAGGGCGAAAGCCGCATCACGGCGAACAGGGACGCCGTCGGAATGGCTGTGGGGCTTATTTCTCCTTCTCAAATCAGCTTCCGCGAGATAGCGGGGCTGGATCCGTGAGAGCGGCCAGCGGTCAGCGGTCAGCGGTTAGCGGGCAGCGGTCAGCAATATGTGGTGGGGTGATTTTGTTAACAAAAGCTGGAGCGGAGTTTCAGTTCTTACAGCCGGCGCAGCTGGAGGCGGTGCAGGACGAACATCCCGAAGACATAAGTTTCGTGCTGCCGTCCGCCGACCGGGAAACGCCGTTGAAGCAGGAGAAGAGCCTTTCCACTTCGCTGGATTGGCAATCGGGGCATGTGATTCCGTTTTCCGATGAACTTCCCAGGATCAGTTTTTCGAACTCAGAATCGCATTTGTGGCACTTGTATTCAAATATCGGCATATATTCCTCGCTTCAAATCCCCCAAAAAATAATATCCGATTCCCTCTATGAGTGCAACTCACCCCCAACCTTCTAACTGCTGACCGCTAACCGCTGACCGCTGACCGCTGCTACGGCGTATCGGGGCGGCGGGGCGGGTATTGGACCCTGTCGGGCAGCTCGTTGACATCGTCGGGACGCGGGGGGAAATGCTCCGCGAGGGCCTTGCCGCAGCTTTCGACGGCCGCGACGATGCCGCCTCGCAGATCGCCGGCGCGAATGCCGGAAATGATCAGATCGCGCACCGTCCGCCAATACGCGTCCCCCATCTTCGCGTGGATGTTGCGGTCCCCGATCACGACGACCCTTCTTTCAAAAAGCGACAGGTAGATCAGGACGCCGTTGGACTCCCGCGTGCGGTCGAGACCGCGGTCGTAGAAAAGCATGAAAGCGGCGTCGCGGACGCGCGCGTCCATCTCCTCGTCCGGGATGATCCAGCGCCGCCAGGATATATAGGGCAGGACGGTGTAGAAAGCGGCGAAGGAGATGAATTCCGTCCAGAGGAGGCCCATCAGGGTATGGCGCAGGGGAAGCATCAGGTAAACGGCGGTGACGACGGCCATGCCCAGGAGCGCTCCCTGGAGCGTCGCGTGCAGGTAACGGGCGGACGCGGCAGCCATAGAGAAGACGATCTCTCCTGATGTTGAAGCTTCCGCCTTTCTGATGGCTTCTTCGATATGTCTATTGTCGTCTTTGCTCAGAGCTATCATGATCGTTTCGACGGGCGGCAATGTCTGGGAGGGTTGGGCTCCCGGGCCCTGCTACCATCTTCCGGAACTGCCGCCTCCTCCGAATCCCCCTCCGCCTCCGGAAAATCCTCCGCCGCCTCCCCAGATGATCGGGCCGCCGAATCCGCCCGAACCGCCGCGACCAATGCCCCCCGTTCTGCCGCCTCCGGATTTAACCGCGGCATGAATCAGGGCGCCCATAATAAAGCCGAGGATGCCGCCGACGGCCCCGCCCGCCAGCAGGAGCGGCCAGCCGTGACCCATGAGAGAGTAGGGAAGGAGCACTCCCGCGATCGCCCCGATGACCGCGCCGCCCCATTTCCCTATCGAACTCATAATCCAGAAAAGGGGCAGGAGAAGGATGATGGGGAAATCGCCGAAGTTTCCCGAGCCTCGCCGCTCTGATTCCGAGTCCCCGGGAGACGGCTGGTATTGCCCGCGGACTGTCTGGATGATCGCGGTCACACCGGCGTCAATCCCTCCGTAGAAATCCCCCTCCCTGAACCTCGGGACAATCTCGTTTCTCCAGATTTGCGCGCTCCGGGCATCGGTGAGGACGGACTCCAACCCGTAACCCACCTCGATGCGGATTCTCCGCTCCTTCATGGCAATGAGAAGAATGGCTCCGTTGTCGCGTCCCTTGCGCCCGAGTTTCCATTTTTCCGCGACTCGAAGCGAGTAATCTTCCAGGGATTCTCCCTCCAGGCCGGGTATGATGAGAACGGCGACCTGGGTGGAATCGGTTCTCTCCAGTTCCTCCAGCTTCGCTTCAAGTCCGGCTGCCTGCCCGGCGGTCAAGATCCCGGCAAGGTCCGTCACTCGGGCGCGAAGCTCCGGGACGTCAAGCGCCGACGCGCCGGATGCCTGAAGGAACAGCAAGGCCAGGAAAATCGCGAGTCGCGGCTTCATTATCGGCCTATTTGCTGAAATCGACGACGGGCGGCTGCTCGCTTCCGGGCGCTGCCTGGAAATAAGCCTTCTGCCGGAAACCGAAGATGCGCGCGAAAATGTTGGCCGGGAACTGCATCACCCTCGTGTTGTATGCCTGCGCCACCTCGTTGAAGCGCTTGCGTTCGACAGCGATGCGGTTCTCGGTCCCCTCCAGCTGGCTTTGCAGGTCGAGGAAGTTCTGGTTCGCCTTCAGGTCGGGGTAATTCTCGGCGACGGCGATCAGGCGGGAAAGGGCGCTTGTCAGGCCGGCTTGAGCCTGCTGAAACTTCTGCAACTCCGCGGGATTGTCGAGCATTTCAGGCGTGATCTTGATGGAGCCCGCCTGGGAGCGGGATGCCGTCACGGCCTCGAAGACCTCCCTTTCGTGGGCCGCGTATCCTTTGACCGTCGCCACGAGATTGGGGATCAGATCCGCCCTCCTCTGGTAGACGTTCTCCACCTGAGCCCATTGCGCCTCGACGGCCTGCTTCTTCGCAACGAGATCGTTGTAGGTTCCATAGGCCATGAAGCCCAGGATAAGAGCTGCGACGACCAGAATCCCAAGACATCCCAGCAAACCTTTGCTCATTGCATCCTCCAGGAAAATGGGGAGCCGAAATCAATCCCCGGATTCGACAGATGATGTTAATACGGAGGCTTCCTTCCTAACAGCATTATTTCGCGGGCCGGGCTAAGCTCCGGCTCATGTGCGGGCGGGTCTCCTCTATTTCGTGTGCGGACGGGTCTCCAGAGGCTGTCTCATAACTGGGAAATTAAGAAGGTCGCTTTAATAGAATCAGTTATTTACGGCCGCCGAATGATCGGGCATGCGAGTTTTGAGACAGCCTCTCCAGACCCGTCTGTCTGTCTGAACAATAAGCAGGCGCACGGCTCTGGAGAGCCGTGCTCACGAACAATTCCTGTGCGGCGGATCAGGTCCGGTTGAAATCTCCCACGAAAACAGGCTCCATCTCAAGTTCCAATCCAAAACACTCCCGGACCCGCTTTTGAATCAGGCGCGCGAGGTCCATAATCTCCTGAGCCCTGGCGCCTCCGCGGTTGACGATCGCCAGCGAGTGCTTCCCTGAGATGCCCGCGTTGCCGTAAGCGAAGCCCCTGTGAAAGCCCGCGCGCTCGACAAGCCAGGCGGCGGGCAGTTTTGCTGTCCCCTCGGGCGAGGGAAGACGGGGGATACTCTCGGAGGGTTGCAGGCGGCCGCAGCCCCGCGCCGTGTTTTCCGCCCTGGCGGCTTCATCCGGACTCACCCGAGGATTCTTGAAGAAAGAGCCGACGCTTCTTGCATCGGGATCGCTTTCGCACAGGAACATCCCCTTGGACTTCCGGATTTCAAGAACGGCATCCCGCACCTCGGGCAGCGAGGGCTCGCGCCCATCGCGGCGGAAACGATCCTGCAGGTCGGGATAGAGAATGCATGGGAGCCCTCCGGGTTTCAGTTCAAACGCCGTTTCCAGGACGACGTAACGGTCCCGACGGGCCGTGTTGAAGATGCTGGAACGATAGGCGAATCCGCAACCGGCACGGGTCAACAAGACGATCCGTCCCGATTCGCGGTCCAGCGCGCGCACCGAGACAATCGCCTCGCCGGCTTCCTGGCCGTAAGCCCCGATGTTTTGGACGGGGGCGCCGCCGACGGTGCCGGGGATGCCGCTGAGGCACTCGATCCCGGCGAGACCGCGATCCACGCAGGATTGAACGAACGCGTCCCAGTTCTCGCCCGCCGCCGCGGAAATAATTGCGGGATTCTCCGCATCGGGGGACCGGAAGCCGCGGAGATCAATCTTGAGGACCAGCCCGGGAAAACCTGAATCCGACACCACGATATTGCTTCCGCCGCCCATTACGAATAGCGGACAGCCGCGCTTTCGGGCGAAGTCCAGGGCCTCAAGGACCTCGTCATCAATCTTGGCCGAAGCAAAAAAACGCGCCCGGCCGCCGACCTTCAAGGTCGTGTGGGGCGCGAGGGGGACATTGTCTTCGATCCGGAGGGCGCTCATGTTTGTCCGGATAGAAAATAGCGAAAAGCGGCCGCGAATTCCATAGATTTAGCCGCGGCCGCCGGCGCTCTCCGAACGTTAGCTTGCCGCCCCCCAGTTTTTGATGGGGTCGAGTGCCCGTACAAGGCTATCCCGA
>CAYZTZ010000040.1:0-24537 GCA_964481255.1 uncultured Acidobacteriota bacterium
GTCACGATGTATCTTCCTCCAACACCTTCAGATGTCACTGCTTTGGGCGATCCGTCAGGTGTTTCCTGGATCCACAGGCGCTGCGGACGCCCGCTTTCGGCGCCTATAAATACGATACGGCGGCCATCCGGAAAAAATCCGCGTTCTGCTATGTATCAACACTCCCACGCAGCAAGGAACGCGGTTCCCCGGATCCGGTCGGAATTAGAACAAGCTGATGCGGCGGCCCATAGTTGATGGCGAGCACCCAGCACCCATCGGGCGAGAACGCGCACCCCTCGCCTTCCCCGAGCCTTACCGGCGGCGATCCGTCCATGTTTCTAATAAGGTGAAGGAAAGGACTGCGAAGTTGGCGAAAGTCGACGAGCCTGGGATGCTTTACTCTCATAAAAGGGCTTTTTCACTTGCGCGGATTTCTCCCGGGGCTTGCGCCCTAAGCTCTGCTATTTCGCCCCTTCGAGACTGGTCATTGTCGGGCGCGAAGCGGCGGCGCAGATCAGCCCCGGGCGCAAGACATTATCCGGAATTTCATCGTCTTATCCAGCGCGCGGGGATTTCAAGGGGTGAAGTCCCTTGATTAGTGGGGCTTCCCGGCTGCGGCTGCAAAGATCCCATCCCCGGCGAAACAGGATGAAGTGTGCGGAAATGCCGCCACGCGGCGGATGAGATTCTTCGCTTGAGCGGAAGCTTCCAGTTGGGCATTATCTCAAAATGGCATCGATGGAGGAGCCGGTCGGAGAAGAGCGGGCGGCATGGTACCGGTTGACCCCGGCGCAGCGTTGGATGGAAACCGTAAGGCTTTGGCATTCCTACCTGATGCTGGAAGGATCGCTTGATCCCGAACCCGATATGCAAAGTCCCTTCTTCGATCCGGAAGCACCGGTTCCGCGCTCTCCTCATAAGCCGCCAGGCATGCGTATTATACGGCGCGGCCGAATTTAGCCGAGCAAACGGGGGCGGACCACGATAGATCCTTCCGAGGATTGTCGATAGCTCGAGTTTCCGGCAAGAAAATGGGCCTTCGGCGCATTCCGGCCCCTTTTCTCCCGCCAAGGCTTATTTGACCATATAAGATCACATCCTGCTATTTTTCTTCAGTGATTTATCCTGGTCCGACCACAATCCGTGCCGCGGAACTATGCTGCGGATTTTTTCCTGAATCTGGAAAGAGACTCGGCAAGAAGCAACTTGATAAGAGCCTGATAAGGTATGTCGGTTTCCGAACTGATCGCCCTCAATTCGTTCAGCAGCTGTGAGGGCAAGCGGATTGAAACAACCTGCGTTGGTGGAGCTTCCGGCAGTCTCAGGCCGATATCCTCGAATTTGATTGCCTTGGATGGATCGATCATGTGAACCGTATCCACGGCGTCGTAGTCGCGGATCACACGATCCGTCCTCGCGCTACTTCTCTTCTTTTTCCGCCTCATAAATCTGTCGCTCCTTTCGTGACGCAGGCCTTGCTGTTATTATCCGAACTCGGCCCCCACAGGCTGTGAATCCGATCATCAACACACGATTCTCCAGACTCCTTCCATAGAGAATGTAGTGGGCCTCACGCGAAGTCGAGTGTATGACATCCCGATATAGTTTGTATCGAGGATCGTGGAATGCGCTTTCAGCCTCCAATCGGCTTACGCCATGCTTGGCCTCGTTTTTCTGAATGTTCCACTGATCCCAATCAAACTCGATATCCTTTGTCACAATGGGAGCATAGCATTTTTAAACTGTAGTGTCAAACACTACACGGGTAAAAGGGGGAAAAGAAGGACAGTCACCAGTGTCCCCCGAGAAACAATGGTGTGGATGGCATTCCTTGATCCCCTGGGGGACACCGGTGACTGTCCCCTTTTTATGCTCTCTGCCTTCTTCCGGCGTTGGAAAGAATCCGCTTGGCTCCCCGCTTCCGGAGCTCCTGCCATTGCGAGCTGGTTAGCACCTGGCGGAGCCGGAGGCTCATCCGGGAAGTGGCACGCATAAGCTCCGCCCGCGCGGAAACCACCTTCTCCACGGCGGCTTCCGCCTTTGCGGTGTCCACGCTGTCTTCGCTCATCTCGTCGGCCAGAGCGGCCTCCGCGGAACGGACAGCCGCCCGCAACTGGATAAGACGATCCCGCGAATCCCTGACGATCGCGCGGACCTGTTTGAGCTGATCATCGCTCAGCCCCAGGTCGCGCACAACCGGCCGGTCCCACCACGGGGTCAATTCTATTCTATCCTCCGGCGCCTGGGACCAGGCGGCTATCGGAGCCAAAAGCGCCAATATACCTATGAAGAGTAGAAATCTTTTCATTGTTGTTCCTCGAATAGGGATTGAACCGGAGCGATTGCTTCCGGCTCGGTACTCCATGACATTTGAAAAACCTCCTCAAAAACTGCATCTTCCAAAACAGATTCAGGCGCAGGTTGCCTCGGAGCGATCGACTTAAACGCAACCAAGGCAATCGCCGCCAGCATTGCCAGTCCGGCCAGCGAAGGGACAAGGAACCGCACGAGCTTTCGCCCGCCTTGTTCCAGGCGCTCGCGCACAGCAAGTCGTTGGAGTGCCAGGCGTTCCTCAGAAACCTGGGAGTGGAGCGCAGGGCGGTTTTCATATCGGCGTCGGGCGGCTTCATACCGGGCGGCACACTCGGGACAGTTCTGCAGATGTCCTCCGGCCGGCTGGGAATCAAAAAGCTCCAGCAAAAGCTCTTCGTCGGTATAGTGTCTATCGTACATAAAGGTCTCGCAGTTCTTCCCGCAGTTTGGCGACGGCGCGGGCCAGATGGGCCTTCACGGTGCCGACGTCTATCTCCAGAATGGAGGCGATTTCATCCAGCGGCTTTCCTTCGTCATGACGCAGGATAAATACAAGGCGCTGCCGCGGGGACAGTCTTCGAAGGGATTGGTTCAGCCTCAGCATTTTTTCACGCTGAAGCAACATTTCCTCCTGATTCATACCGGCGGCCGGCCTGAGATTCAGAAGGCTCTTTTCATCATCTTCCGAAGCCCGTCTCTTCCAAAATTTCCAGCGCCTGGAGTTGAAGCGGTCATAGCAGGTATGGACGGCCACCCGGGTCAGCCATTTCTCCGGTTGCAGTATCGCCCGGCCGCCCCGGCGTTCCAGGGTGCGGAATGCCTTGACAAATACATCCTGGGCCGCCGAATCGGCCTCGTCGACATTTCGAAGCAGCCGCAGACAAAGCAGGAAAATGCGTTTCTGTTCCCGCCGCATCCACAAGTCGAAATCGGCGGTCGCCGGGCGGAACTCGGAATCTTCACCTGTTATCATTCTGCACGCCGTCCTCATACCTTTATAGACTGGGAGTCCCCGGAAAAGGATTACAGAAAATTCACAGCCCGGATGGAGCCCGGTCGAAAGCTGGTGATCAGGGCTCTGCTTCAAACGGACACATTGAGCGAGCCGATTGCCGCCGCTGGACGGCCGGGCCGGAGCGCGGGGAAGGCAGGCCTCGGAGTCTCTTGGATCTGGTGGGAATTCTTCGCGCTAGGCGCGCATCCGCCCGGCTTGAGGAAATGATTGGAAGCACACCCGGCCGCAGGACGCCGACACCGCGACGACAGCGTGGAAACGGAGCGTTACGGAGTACCGGTGCTACCGAATGGGAAATCCGCGGTCGCGCATCAGGGCGTTGGTGTCCACATCGCGCCCGCGGAAGGCCCGGAAGGCCTCGGCGGGATCCACCGTGTTGCCTCTGCTGAGCACGTTATTGTAAAAGCTCTGCGCCACTTTCCGGTCCCAGGGGCCCTTGCCCCGCAGGAATGCCTCCCAGGCGTCCGCCGTGAGAGCGTCGGCCCACAGATAGGCGTAATAGCCGGCCGCGTAGCCTTCGCTCGAGAAAATGTGCGAAAAATGAGGCATGCGGTGCCGCATCGGCAGTTCCTTCGGCATGCCCATGGCCGCCAGCGTTTCCCTCTCGAACCTGTCGGGATCAATATCGCCGGGCTCCGGGATGCTGTGCACCTTCATGTCCACCAGGGCGCTCGCCAGATACTCCGTGGTCAGGAACCCCTGGTTGAACGTCGACGTTTTCAGGATCTTTTTCACCAGTTTTTGGGGAATCGGCCGGCCCGTCCTGTGATGCAGAGCGAACTTTCCGAGGACTTCAGGCGTGGAAAGCCAGTGCTCGTTGATCTGCGAAGGCAATTCCACGTAATCGCGCGCCACCGAGGTGCCCGAAAGAGAGGGGTAGGTGACGTCGGAGGCAAGTCCGTGCAGGGCGTGGCCGAATTCATGGAACATGGTTTCGGCGTCATCCCAGGATATCAACACCGGCTCGCCAGGGGCGCCCTTGACGAAGTTCGTATTGTTCGAGACGATCGCGGTCGCCCCCCTGTCCATGCGGTGCTGGCTCCTGTAGCCGTCCATCCAAGCCCCGGAGCGTTTCCCCTGCCGCGCGTAGGGGTCGAAATAATACAGACCGATGTGTTTGCCGTCGCGCGTCACTTCCCACACCCGCACATCCGGGTGATACACGGGCACGTCCGACACCTGCCGGAAACGGAACCCGTAGAGTTCCCCAGCGGCCCACATCATCGCCTCGCGCAGCTTCTCGAGCTGCAGATATTCCTTCACCTCGCTGCTGTCGACATCGTATTTCGCCTTGCGCACCTTCTCGGCATAGAAGCGGTAATCCCAGGGCTCGATGGTGATCGCCGCGCCTTCTTTTCGGGCGACGGCCCCCATGTCCGCCACTTCCTCCCTCACACGCGCCACGGCCGCCGGCCACACCTTCATCATCAGGGACATGGCGGCGTCCGGAGTCTTCGCCACCTGCTTTTCGAGGGCCCGGTGCGCAAACGTCGGATATCCCTGCAACTTCGTCCGCTCGGCGCGCAGTTTCAGGATCTCCGTGATGATTCTGTTGTTGTCGTACGAATCCCCGTTATCGCCCCTGTTGTAATAGGTGCGCCAGACCTTCTCGCGCAGGGCGCGCTCGGTCGAATAGGTCAGAAAGGGATCCATTGACGATCGCGTATTCAGGACCGCGTATTGGCCCGGACGCCCGCGCTCGGACGCCGCCTCCGCCATGGCCCTGACAAGGCTTTCCGGAAGCCCGCCCAGCTGGTCCTTCGTCAGGTAAAGCACATAGCTCTCCTCGTCGTGCAGGAGGTTATTGCTGAACTTTGTGTAGAGATCCGCAAGCTGTTTGTTGATCCGGGCCACCGCCGCCTTCTGCTCGGAAGTAAGCCTGGCGCCCTCGCGGAGGAAATCCGTGTAATAATCCCAGACCAGCCGCTGCTGTTCCGCCGTCAGACCCGAGCTTGCCCTCGCGTTATAGACCTTCTCGATGCGTTCGAAAAGCCCGGCGTTCTGCATGATCTTATCGCGGAACTCCGCGAGTTTCGGAGCCATCTCCAGCTCCACAGCGCGGAACTCTTCCGACGACATGTTGCTCGACCAGACCCCATAGACGGCGGTCACGCGCTCGAGAGTGCGCCCGCTGCGCTCCATGGCCGCGATCGTGTTTTCAAAGCTGGGCGCCTCGGGGTTGCCGGCGATCTTTTCCACCTCGGCGAGCGTCCTGGCCATCGCCTCTTCGAGCGCGGGCTTGAAATGCTCCACTTTCACCCGGTCAAACGGCGGCACTCCCCCGTAGGGACCGGTCCATTCCTCGAGCAAAATGTTCGGGGACGCCGACACCGCCGTGCTCCGGCCGGCCCGGGGGAAACCGACGGCCGCCGAAGCGGTCAGAGCCAGAATCAGTGCGGCCTCCATCACGCGTGCTTTTCGAAGTGACAACAGGCTCATGGCATTCCCTTTCATCGCAAATATCCGCCCCTCGCCGGTCCGCAAGAGCTGCCGGGCCCCGCGCCCGATCTATCAAAGAGAACTTTCCATTTATTACCAGAATCTGCCAAACCAGACCGGCATCCTTTAACGGGAATAAGGTCTCATATCCTTTCGGGGCGATCAAGCGAACAATCCGGCAGGCGGATAAATGAGCACCCCACCGGCACGGCGGGCCCTCGCAAAGCCCATGCTTGGCCGCGCCTTTTGCCGCCTGCCCTGGGAACCGATGGAAGTATTCGACAACCCTGAAGGATAGAGACGGGATGCAACCCGTTCAGGATTGAGCGGCGTCGAGAGCCGTTCAATCCCGGGCTTTGCGAACCGGCAATGCACGCCGGAACGGCAGATCCTATTCGAGTCGCTCCGCCTTAGGCTGATGGCGGCCGAGCCGCGGGATTTTGATACTTGAAAGCTTACCTGTGTTTCCAGGATGATGAACTCTCCGGTCAGGATCCCATCCGCCGTGGAGACGGGTCATCGGGGCTTTCTCCTGCAAAGGCGTCCCGGGTCTTCCCCGAGATAAAGGAGCGAATCGACATGGCTCAAACAGACAGCAGGACCATGCCGGCATCCGAAAGTGCGGCCGACAGGAAAAGACGCAGGGCCTGGATACTTCCCTTCAGCTTGCTCCTCTTCGTAATCATGATCGATTCAGTCGACGCCAATTCCTTCGGCCCCGTCATGGCTCAAATCAAGGGCGCCTGGGACATGACCGATACCCATGTCGGCATCTATACCGGGATGTATGGGCTGATCCCCATCATTGTCGCCGTGCCCATCGGGGAAGCCGTCCGGCGATGGGGGGTGAAGCGGGCCGTGATGGGCGCCATCGCAATCATTTTCTTCGGCTCCCTCCTTATGGCGACGGCGGATGCCTTCCCCCAAGGCCTGACGGGCCGCGCTTTTGCGGCGGGGGGAATCCGAATGGCCACGGTCGCGTCCTGGGCGGGAGCTTCCACGGTCGCGCCCGCCTCCATCATGACATCGGCATGGACGATCATGAATACGGCCAACGCGGCCGGCGCCATCGTCGGTCCGCCCGTTGTCGGCGGCTACGTCGGCTCCCGATTCGGCTGGCAGGGAGTCTTCTACACGCTCGCGACGCTCTCGCTTTTTTGCCTCGTCCTCATAGGACTGTTCCTGCGAATGCCTTCGGCCAAAACGGCGGCCCCGGACAGCGCCGCCGCCGCGGCGCAGGCTGTCTCCTTCAACGTCTACAAGTGTTGGGACATTTACCTCGCCGGCATTATCTTCACGCTGATGATCGGCGGCAACCACCTGTCGCTCAACAGCTTCGCGCCCCTGGCGATGGCGCAGCGGTGGGGCATGAACCCGCAGGCCATCGGCAACGTGATGGGGCTCTCCTACGCGGTGGGACTCCCCGTGATGTTTGCGGCCGGCATTCTCGCAGATAAGCTGCGCACCCGGAAGAAAATCATCATTGCGTCCGCGGTCCCCATGGTCCTCGGCCTGTTCGTGCTGACGTCCCACAACCAGAATATATTCATGCTGGGCCTTGTCGGCTTTCTCGGATTCACCTACGCCCCGGGCGCCATGCTCTATGCCTGCGCTCCGGACATGGTGCCGAAGGGCACAAATCTCGGTCCCGTCTACGGCCTGCTGGCGACCATCAGCAACGCCGGCAGTTTCGTGATTCCCATAATCGTGGGAAGGCTGAGAGACGTGACGGGCGGCTTCAATCCCGGCTTCATCCTGCTGGGGACTCTATGCACCCTGAGCCTGCTTCTTTCATTCAGACTTAAGACCCGCTGACATGCGGCCGCGCGCGGGTGAGAGCTTGCGCGCGGAAAAAGCCCGGAGCCGGGGCAAAACAAGGGGCGGCTCATCCCCTGCAAACGGATTCAATTTCAAGGAGACAAGGGCGGGGCTATAATGGCTCCGTTTCCAAACACCGCTCAAGTCCCGGCGTGCGCGCGGGAGGACATTATGGCAGATCCACTACTTGAAAGAATCGAGAGGCTGGAGAAACAGAACAGCAGAATGAAAACGGCCATGTCGGCGCTTTGCTTCTGCCTGGGTGCGCTGCTGGTCATGGCGCAGACGATTCCGCGAAAAACCGAGGACGGGAGACAGCGTATCGAAGCCAGGGAAATCGTGCTGAATGACGGCGGCATGAAAGCAAGGCTGACGCCAGATTCCCTTGCTTTCGGGCGCACATCGGGCCGGGAAGTGGAGAAAACCACCATCACCGCGTCAGGGATATCGCTGTCCAACCGCTATGCGATGGAAATAAAACCTGCAGGATTAATGTGCATCCGGGACGGTGTGACGCGACTGGACCTGAACGTCGGCGAAATAGGGGCCGCGCTGGCCTTCAAGAACGCCTCCGGCGCCACGGGAACCATGCTGGACGAGTCGACTTTGGTGCTGCTGAATGGCAACGGGATACTGTCCCTGCGGCCGGAGCATATTTTCCTGCAGAAAGGGGAAGCGGACGCGTTTCTTACTCCAACATCGCTCCGCATAAGGGATGCGGAGAGGCACAAGGCCGTTTTGGGGCAGGCGGATCGGGCATCATCCTCAACGGGCGAAAAACAGACGCGGCACGCCGCATCCCTGACTCTCCTGGACAAGGATGACGGGGTGCTATGGCAGTCCCCATGAATAGGATTTTGGCTACCCTGAACCTCGAGACGCCTGATGGCAGGATAACATGATGTCAGGCTGTAGGCCGACAAGGCCGGCGGGGATCATTGGATATCTCATACCAAAACCTGCGGCTTATGAATACAATGACCCATACAGGGAGGCAATAATGGCCGAAGATAGAAAAGCCGTAGTCCGGACAAAAGCCGGGGAGATCGAAGGGGTATACGAGGATCGCCAGTTCGCTTTCAAGGGCGTTCCATACGCGGCTCCTCCGGTCGGCAGGCTGCGATGGCTCGCGCCCCAGCCGGTCCAGCCATGGAGGGGCGTGCGCCCCGCAAAGGCTTTCGGTACCATAGCGCCACAGAACCCTCTGCCGGGAGCCGCCGTGATTGAGAGCCTGGCGATCCACGATCCGCAGGATGAAGATTGTCTCTATCTGAACATATGGACGCCGGGGCTCGATGACGCCCGGCGTCCTGTAACGGTTTGGATTCACGGCGGCGCTTTCATTATCGGCGCAGGTTCGCAGGCGGCATTCCTGAGAAACACCCTCGTCACCCGCTGTGACGTCGTTCTGGTCACCATCAACTATCGTCTCGGCGCCCTGGGTTTCATGAACCTGAAGGAGGTCACCGGCGGGCGGATTCCGGCCTCGGGGTGCGAAGGCCTTCTGGACCAGATCGCCGCCCTTGAATGGGTCAGGGATAACATTCAAGGATTCGGCGGAGACCCGGGCAATATAACGGCGTTCGGTGAATCCGCGGGCGCAATGAGCATCGGCTGCCTGATGGCGATGCCGGCGG
The DNA here is from genome assembly GCA_964481255.1 of uncultured Acidobacteriota bacterium. Classification (GTDB taxonomy): domain Bacteria; phylum Acidobacteriota; class UBA6911; order UBA6911; family UBA6911; genus UBA6911. Next base: position 9,205 of record CAYZTZ010000040.1, read on the forward strand.
CGCGCGGGTCGTTCCAGAAATGCATCCTGGAAAGCGGGGCGGCCAACACCGTCAGTTCCCTGGAGGAGGGCGCTGCGGCAGCGGCCCGTTTCCTCAAGATCGTGGGGCTGAAGGGCGATGACGTCGAGGGACTTCGCTGCCTGACGGCGGATCGCATCCTCGAGGCCCAGCAGACTCTGGGAAACATCATGCTCGCCGAGGACGGCCGGATAACGCCCTTTCAACCGGTCGTGGACGGGGCGGCGCTGCCGGAAATTCCCATAGAATCCATCGAAAAGGGCTTCGCCTCCGGCATCCATACCCTGGCAGGAACCAACCTCGAAGAGATGAAGCTGTTCGATGTGATGGATCCTGGTCTAAAGCGGATAAGCGAAGCCGGCATGATCTCCCGCCTGGAGCGCCTGATGCCGCCGGAGCATGTACCCGCCGTCGTGTCGGCATATCGAAGAGGCAGAGAAAAGCGCGGAGAGAGCGCCGGCCCCGCCGACATTTTGTCCGCGATCCGGACGGACCTGATGTTTCGCATGCCCGCGATCCGGCTCGTGGAGGCGCAATCGAGGAACAATCAACCTGCCTACCTCTATCTATTCACATGGAAATCCCCCGCCATGGGCGGTCTCCTGGGTTCCTGCCACGCCCTGGAGATCGGGTTTGTTTTCGGCAATTACGACAAAACCTTCTGCGGTTCCGGCCCCGACGCGGACGCCCTGTCCCGCAAGATCCGGGACGCCTGGACCGCGTTCGCCCGCACCGGCGACCCGAGCTGCGAAAGTATCGGCCGATGGAAACCTTACGGCGACAAAAGAACGACCATGATCCTGGACAGGGTTTGCCGCCCCGAAAGCGCCCCCTATGAGGAGGAGCGAAGCGTCTGGGATGCGTTCCGGATGGTGTTTACAAGACCGATTTAGGGGGACAATGGCTGCGAAGCCCTCACATGGCTTGGATCGCTCGGCTCCTGAGAGGTTCCCGCGCCAATAGGAAATTTGAAAGATCGCTTTCATGGAATCAGCGGCTTGCGGCCATAAGGAGAGCGGGCATGCCGGCTTGAGAGAGCCTCTGGAGAGGCTGTCTCAAAACTCGCATGCCCGATCATTCGGCGGCCGTAAATGACTGATTCCATTAAAGTGATCTTCTTAATTTCCCTGTTATGAGACAGCCTCTGGAGAGCCGCGCTCACCGACGGCTTCCCGCGGTGGAAGCCTGCGGCGATGATCGGCCGGGCGAAAGCGAGCCTGCCCCGGGACCCGCGATTTCGGATCTCTTGCCGCCGCCGCATGCGCTGTACCTTGAAGACCGATGAAGGTCGAATGAGCCGATATCTTTTCACAGCCGGCGTATTCCTGAAACGAGCCCTGACGCGGCTCCAGGAAACGGACTTGGACAGGCACGGACGCTGGATCGCCTTGTTTCCACCCGTCCTGGCCTGCGCCGGGTTCGCGCTGGCCCTCGGCCAGGATACCAGCTGGGACGTCCAGAACTATCACCTTTACAGCGGCTTCGCTTTTCTTCACAAGCCCCTGAACTTCGATTTCGCTCCCGCGCAGATCCAGAGCTTTTTCAATCCGCTCATGCACGTCCCCAGCTATCTTGTTCTGGCCCATCTTCCAAGCGCGGCGGCCGCCGCGCTCCTGGGAGCGGTCCAGGGATTGAATTTCTATCTCCTGTTCCGGATCGCGCAGACACTGCTATGGAATTGGGGGCCCGCTTCGCGTTTCTGGCTCAGCTTCTGCAGCGCCGCGACCGGTTGCTACGGCGCTGTTTTTATCGCCGAGCTCGGCACGACCTTCGGAGACAGCCTTATCAGCCTGCTGGTCCTCACGGGCCTGCTTATGCTGCTCGGCCGCTTTTTGCCCGATGGGAACTCCGGGACCGTATCGCCTTATTCCCTCGGGATCGCGGGGGCTCTATTCGGAGTCGCGTTCGGGCTCAAATTGACGACCTCCATCCATGCGGCAGCAGTCGCCCTCGCCCTTTTTCTTTTCTGTCCCGCTTCAAGCCGTCGACTCCGCGCAGGCCTGACGTTCCTGGCCTGGATGGCCGTCGGCTTCGCCGCCGCCTATGGATTGTGGGGATGGAGCCTCTACTCGGAATACGGGAATCCCGTCTTCCCTTACTGGAATGCGGTTTTTCGATCCCCCTATTACGACCTGCAGAATGTGACCGACGCGCGTTTCTTCCCGCGGACGTGGCGGCAGACTCTGTTTTACCCGTTCTTCTTCATCCACAGGAACCGTCTTGTCGGCGAGATCGAGTTCCGCGACGCGCGGCTGGCCCTCTGCTATCTGGCCGTCGGCGCGATGTTGATCGCCGGTCTCGCCCGCCGCTTCAGGCATCGGCATAAGCCCCCCGGCAGGTCCTTGCACGGCGGGCCGTCTCTCCTTCCGGCGTTTTTGGCCCTCTTCTTCGCCGCGTCCTACGTTATCTGGCAACTCCAGTTCTCCATATACAGGTACCTGATTGTGCTTGAGCTGCTCGCCCCGGTTTTGATTGCTTCGGTCATGGCGCGCCTTTTTGCGAGGAGAGGCCTTGTCATCACCCTTTCGCTGATACTGGACGCGGGCATCTGCCTTCGGCTGATCCCTCCGGATTTCGGACGGCAACATTTTGACGACGCATTCCTGAGGGTCGAGGTCCCGAAAATCGAGGGCCTGGAGCGGAGCGTCATTATAATGGGCGAGGAAGAGGCCACTTCCTACATCATTGCGAGCTTCCCGGCCGGCACGCGTTTCGTCCGGGTCCGGGCCAATTTTTTCCACCCGGGCCGGAATTCAAATCTGGACCGCAAAATCCATGACCTCCTGAGCCGATATGATTCAGACCACACGTTCATTTACGTCGCCGGAGAGCAGGAAATGGCGCTTGTCGGCAAAGACGCCGGCTTTTACGGCGTGTCCCTGGACGCCTCATCGTGCCTTCGTCTGAAGTCCCGGGCGGCCGACAGGGGTTTTCTTTGCAGGACGAGGAAAGCCGCCCCGCGGGCGATTTCCTTCGATGCCGGCGAACCCGAATTCGTCGAAGTCCCCGGTCTGGGGTTGGAGGTCCGTCCACAGGCTGTTGTCGATGGGGACACGGTTCGGTTCACACTGGCCGGGGCGGATCTCAGGACTATAGACGTGCTGTATACGCTCAACGGCGTAAGGCAACCGCCTCAGGAAAGGTGGCGTCTGGATGATCGGCATTCAGTTCAATTCCCTGTGAGCGCCGCAACCCCAAAAGGCTTTTATCACTTTATCGGCATTCGGGATTCCGCAGCCGGGGATCCGAATCGTTGGACCAGGGTGAACGCGGGCCTCTATGTCCGCTGAATGGCAAACCGTGAGACTTTCCTTCGGCCCCGATGACCCGATGATAGGAAAGGCGCCTTCCGGCATCGGACGCCGTTCGACGGCCGCGTCACGCATTCCATCGGGATTATCGGTATCCCGATCCGAGGGACGGAACCGCGTCTTCAGAGGCTGTCTCATAACCGGGAAATTAAAAAGATCGCTTTAATAGAACCAGTCACTTGCGGCCGCCGAATGATCGGGCGTGCGAGTTTTGAGACAGCCTCTTCAGATCCGCCGGAATTCATATAGTGCCCGGAATCCTGATTGTTCCGCGCGCCGACGCGCTTTAGAATAGGCAGCCATGCCTGGGACCCGATCCCGGGAGAACAAGGACACACAAAGGAGTTGCTTATGCCCGAAGACACAAAGGCTGATAAGAAAGCAGCCGAAGCCAGAAAGCGTCTGTCGAGACGCGATTTCCTCGTCGCCGGAGGAGCGGCCGCCGCCGCGGACGCTCTGATCGCGGCGACGCCCGCCAGTGCCGCTGCGACCGCGGGACCTGACTATCCCGCGTCCCAGGGCTATCTCGTGTACGACAGCAAGAAGTGCGCGGGCTGCACGACGTGCATGCTCGCCTGTTCTCTGGTCCATTACGGGGTGCAGAACCTTTCGCTGGCGCGCATTCAGATCATGCAGGACTCATTCGGCAAATTCCCCAACGACGTCAAGATGGCCCCCTGCAGGCAGTGCAAGGCGCCGGTCTGCGTCCAGAGCTGCCCCGTAGGCGCCGCCTACGTGGATACAGCGAACGGCAACGTCCGAAGGATCGACAGCCGGAAATGCATCGGGTGCAGGACCTGCATCAGGATGTGCCCGCAGCAGCCCCACCGCACCGTCTGGGTCGTCCTTGACGGCAGGGGGAAATCCTCCAAATGCGACCTGTGCATCGACACACCGTACTGGAATGAGAAAGGAGGACCGGGCGGCAAGCAGGCCTGCGTGGAGACCTGTCCCATGATGGCGATCCGGTTCGTCAAAGAGATGCCGGATCAGAAGGAAACCGAGGGCTACGACGTGAATCTCCGCAACGATCACTGGCTGAACCTCGGTCTGGTCGAAAACAGCACGATCGTGCCGAAACAGAATCTTGCCTGGAAAATAGGAGGAGGTGAATAGCGATGAAAGGCGGATACACCGGCAAAATATTGAGAGTGAACCTGACCACGAAGGCGATCGGCACGATCGACACCGGGAAGTATGAGGAGTTCGGCGGCGGCCACGGCATAGGTTCCGCGGTCTTCTTCGATCTGGTCGGCGACCAGCTCCCCTTCGAAGCCTTCGATCCCAGGAACCTTATCATCATGATGGCCTCCCCGTTCTCCGGCACCTTCATGCCGGGTTCCGGACGATGCGAGGTGCAGGGACTCGGGCCGATGCTCTATCCCATCGAGTGGTTCGGGCACAGCAATTTCGGCGGACGGTTCACGGCCCAGCTGAAGTTCGCCGGGTGGGACGGCATCGTGGTCGAAGGGGCGTCGGACGAGCCCGTCTGGATCAACATCGTCAACGACAAGGTGACGATCGAGAGCGCCAGGGGAATCTGGGGGATGGACACCTGGGATGCCCAGGAAGAAATATCCAGGCGCGTCGTCCCGGGTCTGAAGTACGGCGAATGGGCGGAACTGGCCGAGAACTGCTACACCACGCAGATACCGGCCGTCGTCTGCTGCGGCCCGGCCGGAGAAAACATGAGCCGCCTCGGCTGCCTGCTGCACGGCCCCGGCTCGCAGGCCGCTCTGTGCGGATTCGGAGGGGTCTTCGGCTCCAAAAAGCTGAAGGCGATCAGCGCGATCGGCTCCAAAGACATCCCCATCGCCGACCCCAAGGCATTCATGAGCGCCCGCCTCTGGTTCCGACAGTTCCAGTGGAACGTGGACAATCCCCGCGAAGCCGAGAGGTTCGGCGTCGGAGGGCCTTACAGCCTTATAAGCGGGAGGCCCAGCGGCGGCAATGTTCTCAACCGGGAGATCCCGCTCACGCCGGCGCGCGCCGCCGCCTGCGCTTCGTGTCCCAGGGGTTGCCGCATGAGACTCGCGACCGGCGACAGCAACGAGTCGGTCTGCGCCGGGACGATGGTCATCAACGTCAACGGATCTCTGAAATTCACGCGCCAGGGCAACGACCTGATGCAGAAGTTCGGCCTGGGCCACTGGCAGCTGATGCCGCTCATGAACTATGTCCAGGCTCTCTATAAACAGGGAGTCCTGGGCAAAGGGAGACAGATTCACACCGATCTGCCGCTGGATCTTAACGGGACGTTCGCTTACGCCGAGGCCCTGATGAGGCAGATCGCCCTGCGGCAGGGGATCGGCAACGACCTGGCCGAGGGCTGCGCGCGGTTCGCCGAAAAAATCGGCCGATACAAGCAGGATGTCAACAGCGGCCTGCTCGGTCTCGCCTACTGGGGGACGGCGAATCACTACGACCCGGCCGTCGAGGCGGAGTGGGGCTTCGGTTCCCTCCTCGGGGAACGCGACCTCATGCTGCACATGATGGCCAACTATCCCCTCCATTGGATGGCATGGTCGGGCGATCCCTACCTGACGGCCGAGGAGGCCGCCAAGCTTTACACGGACGCGATGGAACCCTACCAGGGAGACATATTCATGGTCGATCACAGCGACGGTCCGACAGGGATCTACTCGGATTCCAAGGTCAAACAGGTCGCGTGGATCAAGCACTATGAAAAATTCTGGATCGGCGCCGGAGGCTTCTGCGGGTGGAGATGGCCGATGTGCATCACCAACAACACGGCCGACAGGCGGGGCCCGACGCCCAAGGCGGAGCCCATGTTCTGGAACGCCGTCACCGGGAACAATCGCACCTTCGCCGATTACATGGAAATCGGCCACAAGATATATACCCTGGACCGATCCATCTGGGTTCTGCAGGGGAGACACCGGGACATGGAGGTGTTCCCCGATTATATCTACGACAGGCCAAGCATGGGCCACGACATGCCGATGTATATCGACGGCAAATGGAAGTACGACAAGGGCGTCGGCCGCAAACTGGACCGAGCCAAAGTCGAGGACTTCAAGACCCGGTTTTATAGATTCGAGGGGTGCAATCCTGAAAACGGCTACCCGACGCGCGAGACTCTTGAAAAAATGAATCTCCGCAAAGTCGCCGACGCTCTGCAGCGCAAGGGCAGGCTGGGCTGACGGCTTCACAAGTTCGCGGTTCCAGGAGCTCCCGGTTTCTGCAGTCCATGTAAATGGGAACCGGGAACTCCATGGCAGCGGCCTTTAAGGAAGCAATGACTACAGCCCTAACTACATCCAGAGGCTCTGTGGGATGAGTCGCAACAGGGCGTGGCCGGCAAAGGTGCGGTTGTAACGCACAGAAAGAAGGCGCCTTCTTTCCCCAGGTCAGAGGGATTTCGAGATAATTATCCTCGCGTCCACGGCGATACAGCCGTCCCTGTAAGGAAGAACGGGGTTGAAATCCACTTCCTCAACCTGAGGCTGTTCCTCAAGCAGACGTCCCAGAGAGACCAGAACATCGGCAATGGAGTTCACGTTCATGGGACCTCGCCCTCTCACGCCCTGGATCAGGGCCGGCGGGAGCGTCTCAAGGACAAGATCCCGCGCATCTTCATGATGGATCGGCAGGAGGCGGAAGCCGACCATCTTCAGGGCTTCCACGTAAATCCCCCCCATCCCGAACATGACGACGGGCCCAAAGGATTTGTCTCTGAGAGCCCCCAGAACAAGCTCGGTATTCGAGGGGATCATTTTCTGGACCAGGACCCTCATTCTGGAGACGCTGGGAGCCGCCTTCTTCACGTTGGCGGCGAGTTGTTCATAGGATGTCCTCATGGCGCCGGCCGAAGATATCCCCAACATTACGCCGCCGGCGTCGGTCTTGTGCAGGATTTCTTCAGAGACCACCTTCAGCGCGACGGGATAACCGATCTCATCGGCGGAGGCGACGGCGCTCTCGACGGATTCCACAACCTTGAATGGGGGGACCTGAATCCCGTATTCGCCGCATACTTCATAGGCCTCGGGTTCCATAAGACTGACGCGCCCCCGCCTGGAAGCGTTCAAAATCACTTCAGCGCAGCGGCTTGCAGGATTCGGCCTGTACCGGGGGGTCCCGGTCCGCCCGGAGCAGGACCTGCGGAAAACCCCGTAACCCGCCATATTCCCGGCGACCCGCGCCAGCATGTCGGTGTATTCAAAGGTCGGAAGGCCTGCATCCTCCAGGCCCTGTCTGGTTTCGCGCGCGAATTCCCCGAAGGTCACCGCGTTCAGGAATGTCTTCCCTTTTTGCTGCGCCCGGCAGGCCCCGGCGATTTCCTGCACCAGAAGTTTCTGATCGAGAAAAGCGCTGGGGGCCAGAATCTGAAGAACAATATCGATATTCTTATCCTGGAATAAGACCTGGAGAACCTGGTTGTGAAGCTTTTCAAAGTGGGCGGCCGTCAAATCGATATATCCGTCGGGATGCCCTATATTGGCCATCGGGGCGCAAATGCTCTTGAGGGCGTCGACTGTCCCGGGCGAAAGATTTGCCAGCTGCAGCCTGGGCATGGTGGAAATCTCATCGATGCAGATAGTCCCGGGGCCGCCCATGTGGGTGAGCACGGACACGCGATTCCCTTCCGGGACGGGCTGCTTTTCGAAAGCCCTCAGAGTGTCGTAGAACTCCAGGACGGTTCTCGCTCGAATGACGCCCGCTTGCTTGAAGGCGCCGTCATAGATGGCGTCGGACCCGGCCACGGAACCGGTGTGAGACAGAGCGGCGGTTGAACCGGTTTCGCTCCTGCCTGTTTTAATGGCCACGATGGGCTTCACGGCGCTGACTTCGCGGGCGACCTCGAAGAACTCCCGCGGGTTGGGGAATCCCTCCATGTAGACGGCGACAACACGCGTGGAGTCGTCGTCCTTCAGGTAGTTCAACAGCTCGCTCATGCTCACGTCGGCCATGTTCCCGATCGAGGCGAATTTGCTGAGGCCGACCAGGCGCAGTCTCTCAGCCCAGAAGAGGAAGGAATTGGCGAAGGCGCCGCTTTGCGTGAGGATGCTTACCCCTCCTTTGGGGTAGGTCGGGAGGTCGAAATTCGTGTTGAACCCGCTGTACGCGTCGATGACGCCGACGCAATTGGGCCCGATAAGACGGATCGAGGCCGACCTCAGGGTCCGGACAAGGTCCTGCTCGCGCTGCCTTCCCTCGCTGGTGTTCAGTTCCCCGAATCCCGCCGACATGCACACGGCCGCGGTCACGTCGTCAAAGCGGCGCTTTCTTTGAACCAGCTCCTCGGCGACCTGCATCGTGAGATCCGACGACACCAGCAGAACGCAACACTCCACCGGTTCAGGAATGTCGAGCATGCTCTTATAACAGCGAAATCCCAGGATGGAGTCCTCTCGCGGATTGACGGGATAGACCTTCCCCTTGTAGCCCATCGACACAAGGTTTTTGAGCGCGGTATTGCCCGGCTTCTTGGGATCGGAGGACGCTCCCACAATGGCCGCACTCTTCGGCTTAAAAAACGCATTCAATGAAGAATTGTTTCCCATGCTTGTCTCCTGTGTCCGTCAATCTTTTGGAGAGATCCATGCATCTCCCGGTCGTTCGCTCCATTGAAAGCCACCGGGCGCTATTATCAACCCTTTTTACCGGCCGAATGGAGGCTTGCGCAGCCTCGCCTGGAACAAGCCCTGATACCCAATATCAGAACCTTCTTCCGGAAAAATGCAATGGCCCCATCCACTCATGGTCCCCCGGCTCGCCTGCGCGGCCTGAAGGCCGCAATGCCGCCGGCAGTATAACGGCCTTCCTCATGAATGCAAGCTTCATTTGGAAGGCGGCGATTTATTGAGCCGAAAGCAGGCCTTGCCGGTTGCTGAGGGTTTTCGACAGGATCACTCATCCCGGCCGCGAATTCCAGTCAAACTATCCCAAATCATATCAATAATTTAGATTATGTCAAATCGCCCTGATGGGAGAATTCATGGATGTTCATGGAGGAATGGGGGATCCGCCCGTACCCCGTCCGAATTCCATCCCCTTTGTTCAGATCCAGCTTACCCAACGGCAAATTCCCTCGCAAAACTCAATTTTCATGTTCCACTGTGCGGAACCGAGTTTTACGTTATCAGCGGGCCCGTCCGGGTGTCAATCACTTTCGTCTTATGGTTTGATCCGACAGAACATAGCGCCGAAGCATGCCATTTCCCGCTTGACTAAGATTCTCGGTCTCTCCTATCCTAGCCGGGAAATCTCATGGCTCACGGCCGCGATATCGGGGGGCGTTTGAGATTTCAAAAGAAGCATGGATCGTCAGGATCGGGCAATGGGCGGGCCGCGAGGCGGTGAATCCTTCTCCGTAACAGCCTTGAGGGCAAATCCCCGCGCATGTCATCGTTATTTTTTCATAGCCGGCAGCCTGTCCTGCGGCTGTCTCGAGAGTGCGGAGGCCGGATAGGGTCCGTAACGCGACGCAATTCAAAGATGGTGCGGGCGGGATGGATGAAGACATCCTCGAAAGCATCCGGGCCTGCCGGGGCACTGGGGTAGGCGATCGGCATTTATCTGCATTGCCTGAGAGTTCTCAAGAAAGGATCTTAAAAACAGATTCGCGGATAACGCGTTCGAAAGGAGCTGGAAATGTTTCAAAAGGCTTATGTTCCCTATAAAGGATATTGGTGCTCGCCTTTTTGCCGCTGGCAGGGAGCGCTGCAGAATCAGCATGCCGTAGAGCTGGCGGCTTCCACGGCGAAAAAGTTCTTTGAATTGCGCGGCATCAAGCCGGACATCTTCGACGGCATCGTCTTCGGCGCGACCGTCCCTCAAAAAATGTGGTTCTATGACGCTCCCTGGTTTGCCACGCTTATAGGCAACCCGAGCATCAGCGGTCCCCGGATTGCACAGGCATGCGCCACGGCCACGGCATCCCTCAACGTCGCCGCGTCTTTGGTCGAAGTGGGGAACAACGCCAATGTGCTCGTGGCCACCTGCGACCGGACGTCCAACTGCCCGAATATCATCTATCCGAATCCTGCAGGACTGGGCGGGAAGCCGGATTTCGAGAGCTGGATGCTGGACGGTTTTAATTATGAACCGACCAGCGAGATCGGGCCCCTGGGCATCGCCAACATCGTTGCCAAAGAGCGCGGCATCACCCGGGAGGAATCCGACGCACTGGTTCTCGACCGATACATCAAGTACACGATGTCGACGGCGGAGGACCGCAAGTTCCAGAAACGCTTCATGCTTCCCGTGGACGTGCGGGTCTCCAGAAAGCAGACCATCGTTGTGGAAGAGGACGAAGGGATCACGCCCTGCACTGCAGAAGGCCTGGCGGCGTTGAAGACGATGGGCCCGGATTCCATCATCACCGCCGGCTCCCAGACCCACGCGGCCGACGGGAACGCCGGCATGATCGTCACCACCAGGGAGAAAGCAGGCGATCTCTCCGCGGACAAGAACGTGACCATCCAGATTCTATCCTATGGGTTCGCGCGAGCCCGAAAGGCCCATATGCCCGAGGCCCCCGTCCCGGCGTCGCAGCAGGCTCTGGAAAGGGCAGGCATCAAGGTGTCCGATCTCAAGGCGGTCAAAACCCATAATCCGTTTTCCATAAACGACATCATCATGCGGAAGGATATGGGGATCGACGACAAGATATTCAACAACTACGGGTGCTCCCTGATCTGGGGACACCCTCAAGGGCCCACCGTCATGAGACTGGCCATTGAAATGATCGAGGAACTGGTCCTGAAAGGCGGCGGATATGGACTGGCGGCCGGCTGCGCGGCAGGCGATTCAGGGGCCGCCCTGGTGTTCAAGGTAAGTTAACAGCGGACGCTATCTGCAAGGAGACATCAAATGACGATAAAAAACCTCTACCCAAGCTTTCAGAATCCCTTCCTCATCCGGCCCACCCGGCCCATACCTGAGGAGATGGCGGTGGTCGGATCCGGGACCATCGGCCCCGACATCGCCTATTTTTTCCGGACCGCTTTCCCCGAGAAGAAAATGATCCTTGTGGACGTGGTCGAGGAACCTCTCAAGAGGGCCAAGGAACGGTTTGAAGGATACGCCAAAAAGGGCGTGGAGAGAAAAATGCTGCGCCCCGAGCAGGTGGATAAGATCCTGGGCAATATCGAGTACACGACGGATTACCAGAAGCTCAAAAACTGCGACCTGGTGATCGAGGCGGCGACGGAAAACCTGGAGCTGAAAAAGAAGATCCTGTCCCAGGTTGAATCGATCGTGCGGGAGGACGCCATCATCACGTCCAACACCAGCGGTATACTGGCGCATCAGATCTTCAGCCACTTGAAGCGCCCTCAGAGGACCACGAACACCCACTTCTTCGAACCGGCATGGCGCAGCATGGGTGTCGAGGTCATCAACTGGGAAGGCGCGGACAAGGAAACCGTCAACTGGCTCCTCTGGTTCTTCGCCCAGGCCGGGAAGGCGCCGATCGCATCCCAGGACGTCTTTTCCTTCGTTCTGAACCGGCTGTTCGAAACCTGGGGAAGCGAGACCGCATGGATGCTGCAGCGGGCTACAAGCAAGGAGATCGATTACATCAGCGAGGAATTTCTGGGCGCCGGGCCCTTCGGCATCATGACCAACCCGCTGACCTACGCGTCCCAGACCCGCAGAATGGCCGAAAGGCCCGCCTACGCGCCGTCCAAGATTCTGTTGTCCGTGGACAAATGGGCCTACAACAGGCCCGGGACCAAGGTGGACGTGGATCCCGAGACCGCGGAATGGATCCGGATGCGCTTCCTGGGATGCGTTTTCTCCCAGGCCTTCGATATCGCGGACAGGAATATCGGCACAAGCACCGACCTCAATTTCGGCAGCGTCATCGCCCTCGGCTACAGAAAAGGCATCTTTGACCTTATGGCCGGCCTCGGCGCTGCAAAGGTCGCCGATATCATGCAGAAATTCGATGCCGAGCGTCCCGGTTTCCCCAAGCCCTCGAAACCCATCGAGCAGTACTTCGATTTCCCGAGGGACATCCTGGTCGACCGGATGAACGGGGTGACCATCCTCACGATCCGCAGGCCCCAGGCGGCCAACGCCCTGAGCGACCACACCTGCAACGAAATTCTCGCCGAGCTCAAGAAGGGCGAAGCGGACCCGTCCGTTAAGGGTTTCGTGATCACCGGATACGGCGCCAGGGCCTTCTGCGCCGGCGCCGATATCGGCGGATTCGTCGCGACCTTCGACAGCCGCGAAAAGGGCGAGGCGTTGTCGCGCGGGAACTCCAGGGTGCTGGAATTCATGGACAGGATGAACAAGCCGGTCGTCGCCGCCCTCAACGGTCTTGCCATGGGCGGCGGCACGGAGCTGGCCATCCGGTGCCACAGCGTCGTCGCCATGGAAAAGGCCTTCCTGCAGCTCCCGGAAATCACCCTGGGGATGATACCCGGAATGGGCGGCGTCGTCATCCCGTACCGCAAATGGCCCCACGCGGCGGAAAAATTCCACGCGATGATCGGGAAATCCGAAAGGATGACGGCCCAGGAGGCCGCGGAAATCGGCATCGTGAAGAAGACCGCCAAGACCTTCCCCGATCTGATCGACGCGGCCGTCGCGGAGGTCGATAGGCTCCAGGGCAACATCCCGCGCATCGCCGAGGGGCCGGTGAAGATTCCGCCGTTCGTCGTTCCCGAAAACCCGATGGCCGGGGACCTTCCGCTCAGCAAGGAGATCCTGGGGATCATCGGCGGCGTCATCAACAGGGCCGCCGAGGCCGACACGCTGGCAGAAGCCCTGGAGATCGCCTACGTGGGCGCCGGGGATATTTCCTGCGCCAAAGACTGCAAAGAAGGAGTCAACGCTTTCCTGCAAAAGAGAAAACCCGAGTTCAACAAATAGCTTCGAATAAATCACAGCGAGATCGCGGGCTCCCGGGATATGCGCCCCGGAGCCCGCGAGGGTTCAGGAAGAAGCCCTTTCATCTGCTCTCATAGAAAGAACAAACCGCGGAACCACAGAATGTCGAATGCATAATGTCGAAATGATCGATCACGGGCGCTTTCTGCGGTTCGACATTCGATATTCTACATTCCGCGGTTCGCCTTTATTGTCGGCGCAGCCCCGGCCATGAATATCGCCATCCTCCTTGTGGGCCTGTCTTCCGGTCTTGCGCACAGCATATATTCAGCCGTCTCCAAGGCGCTCCTCAAAAACAGGATCCGCGAGCCGTTTCTCTTATTTCTTTACATAAGCGCGCTTCAGGCGCTCGTGACGCCCCTCCTCTGGGTCTTCATCCGGCCGCAGTTCCCTTCTCCCGAGGCCTGGACGCCTCTGCTCGTATCCTGCGCGACCTGCACGGCCGCCTATCTTTTTCTCTACGCGGCCCTCCACTGCGGAGACGTCTCCAGCGTGATGCCGATTCTGGGCAGCAAGGTGATTTTCGCCGGTCTTCTGGCGATCCCCCTGCTCGGCGAAAAACACGGCTGGCAGGTCTACTCGGCCGCCTTGCTGGTGGCGGTCTCGATCGCCGTCCTCAGCTATTCGCCGTCGCAAAGCGGCGGCCGATTCCCCCTGAAACCGGTTCTCCTGATGACCGCCTGCAGCCTCATATTCGGATTCACGGACATCTGCATCAAGCAGACACTGGTTTATCTGGACTTCTACAATTTCATGATCGACTACAATCTCATCGTCGGCGTGCTCTCGCTCGGCGTCATTCCCTATATCAGGGGAAAAGGGATGTCGCTTGCGCTGAAAGGAACGGATTTGCGGCTCTGCCTATTCGCCGCGGTCTCGCTTGTCGCGGCGACTCTGCTCTTCGCGGTTTTGCTGAAACTATGCAGCGGCGTGGTGATACCCAACATCCTGCAGTCGACCCGGGGGATTTTCATCGTGCTTATCAGCGCGCTTCTGACCCATCGCGGGAGCACCTTGCTCGAAACACAAAGCAGGAAGGTCTATATGCTGCGCCTGGCCGCAGCGGTTCTCATCATCGTCTCCATCTGGATCGCGCTGAGCCATTTTCCTGCTGCGCTGTAGCGGCCCGGACCTTTTCGGTTTCCACCCGCCCCCTGCTGCGACGGGCCCACAGGAGACGTCCCTGATCGGAGGGTATATGGAGCACATTCAGGTCCATCAGGAAGGACACATACTGCTTATCAAAATCAACCGGCCGGAAAAGCGGAACGCCTTGACCCCTGCCATGTATCACGCGATGGGCAAGGCGCTGGCGCGGCTCAACGCGGAGCCCGGGCTGCGGGTCGGACTGATATGCGCCGAAGGGAGACATTTCACCTCCGGCGTGGAACTCGATCTGTGGGTCCCTCTGCTGGAAAGCGGCGCGCCCTTTGCTGTTCACCCCGATGAGATCGATCCCTTTGGATTGACCGGCGAGCGCCATAAGAAGCCCCTCGTCATCGCCGTGCAGGGCTATTGTTTTACCTGGGGGGTGGAAATTCTCCTGAACACCGAGATACGCATCGCCGCGGGCGACACGCGCTTTCAGATGCTGGAAGTTCAGCGCGGCCTGTATCCCTGTGCGGGCGCGCCCCTGCGCCTGCATCAGGAAATCGGGTGGGGCAACGCGCACCGCCTGATGCTGACCGGCGATCCCTGGACCGCGGACGACGCCTTCCGCTGGGGGATGGTGCAGGAGGTTGTGGAACCGGGAGCGCAGCTGGCCAAAGCCATGGAGTACGCGAAAAAGGCAGCGGAAGGCGCTCCCCTGGCAGTGCAGGGACTGCTTCAATGCACACACATTGCGCAGACGGGGGATATGAGCGCGGCGCGCCGGCAGATGTTCGAAGGCCTGATTCCCGTGATGAAAAGCGAAGACGCCGGCGAGGGCGTCCGGTCGTTTCTTGAGCGGCGCAAGGCCGAATTCCGCGGCCGATAGGCGGATTTAACAGATCCGGCTGTCTCTACCACCGGCAGACCGCTTTTTGCCGCTCCCGGACGATTCCGGAGACCCATCCGCACACGAGCTTTTCGTGAGCACGGCTCTCCAGAGGCTGTCTCATAACTGGGAAATTAAAAAGATCGCTTTAATGGAATC
>CAYZTZ010000041.1:0-24365 GCA_964481255.1 uncultured Acidobacteriota bacterium
TCGACATCGACAACGCGAGTAAGAAAGTTGACCTCCAAGAGTTGATGGTTACCAAAATTCCCTTCACCGTGCAGACGATAACAGGCTAACCAGCGGCTGCACAAGGACCGCTCGTGAACTCGCGGGCTGTGAGCCGCATCGTTGGGCCGCAGCAAGCGATCGTGACAATGGGTTGCGAAGGAGATCCGAAGTGCCCGAACCTATGACAGGTACAAGCGCTGGCGGACAGGCACGCTTGCGGCATCTAACAAGGTTCGCTGACTACTCCGTCATGCTGCTGGCCATCGTCCTTGGTGGCGGGTCATTGATCTTTTTCTTCTGGCCAGGCCGACCCATGCTGGTGCAGATGCGCTTCTCGCCCGCCGGAGCTCTTTGGTGGAATGCCCTCTTGTCGTTGCTCTTCTTCACACAGCACAGCGTGATGATCCGGCGGTCGGTCCGTGGCCGCTTGGCGGCAGTGGTTCCCGCGCGGTACGACGGAGCATTTTATGCTATCACCTCGGGTCTTGTATTGACCCTCGTGGCCCTGCTGTACCAGCGCGTACCGGCACCGCCGCTTCTCGTTCTGCACGGCCCGTTGCGCTTGATAGTCGGCGTGGCAGGTCTGCTGGCGGTGGCTTTAATTGCTTGGACTATCGTTGCGCTGCGCACGTTCGACCCGTTCGGAGTCCGCCCGATCCACGAACATCTCCGGAGAGGTCGGGCTGCCTCGCCGGACGCCGCCCCGTTTCGTGCCAAGGCGTTCGTGGTGCGCGGTCCCTTCCGTTGGGTGCGTCACCCACTGTACTCTGCCATCATCCTCCTGCTATGGGCCACTCCCCAGTTGAGCCTCGGTCGCCTGGAGCTGGCCGTGCTCTGGACGGCCTGGATCCTGGTGGCCACGTTGCTCGAGGAACGCGACCTGGCGACAGATTTCGGCGAGACGTACCGACACTACTGCAAACAGGTGCCGATGCTTTTCCCATGGCGGGGGCCCGTGCGCGTCCAACTTGTTACAGGGTGGAAGAGGGGGTAGAATACGAGCAGCACGGCTGAAGGTATCGAAACCCTATGGGGCCGCTGCGGCCCAACAACCGGTTGCAGCGGACGGTTCGCTGCGCGGCCCGCCGCTGAGCCGCATCTTTATTGTTAGACCCCTCTGGACAGGCTGGAGCACGGTGAGGAAGCAGCATGTAAGGAACGACCTTAGGGGAACAACTCGGATCCCGATAACAACCTGGCCCCCAGCAACGTGGTCGCGGGCGTGGAGGCGTCCGAGCTCGTCGAGATCCTGCGTGTCGCCCCTTTGGCGGGAAGACGCTGGTCGAAGGAGTCGGGATCCAGTCCCGCCGGATGATGAGGCGTCCGCTGAGCGCGGATGAGCTCGCGGCAGGCCTGGGCGATGGCGGTCTGGGCGGCGGCCGGAAAGTGGTTGAGCCCTTGGGGGCTGCTGAGGAGATGGCCGGCGGCGCGCGTATCGATTAACAGATTCGAGTCCGCTGTCGCACCCAGGGGCTGGCGCATTTGAGCCGGGCGGGTGGCGGCCGGGCGCAGTGCTGCCAGGGCGCGGCCGTTCACGTTGCGGATAATAGCTTTTGTCGCCTGATACATGGCCTGCCGCGCGGCGTCATCGAACAGGGGCTGTTTGACTCCGGCCGCTTTCAGCTGATTGGCAAGATAGCTGTCCTGTTCCTCGCGTGAAAGCCCTTCGAGATGGTAGTGAACCGCAATACGCTGGCGCAACGACTCGTGTGTCCGCAGGGACAAGGTGCGCGCCGCAGCAACCGCCGCCCTATCAGAATCAACGACAGGTGCCGGCACGAGTCCATCTCGAAGTTGAGCACAAGCGGCAGAAGCGCGAGCGCATCATGACTGAGGAGCTGCGATTCATCCAGGGCGAGGATGGGGTGCGGCTTTTTCGTCTTATCGAAACCAACGATTGCCTCCGAGATCTGGTGCACGAGATCGCCGCGGCTGTGCGCGGCTTCGAGATCCAGGCCGCGGGCCACCGAGCGCAGCAAGTCCGGAACCGAGCCCGAGGTCCAGTGGGTGTAGAAGAGCTTGTACAAGTTGGGGTTGAGAGCGCCGAGGATGGTGCGGATCACGGTTAACTTGCCCGAGCCGACCTCCCCGGTGATCAGGCCCACGCGGCGATGATCGACGACAGACTGCAGGCGGGCCCGCACCTGGGTCCAGTGGCGTGATTCATACGATTCATACAGCAGTACCCGGTTAGTTGCGCCGGGCAAAAAATCGACCACCGATGACTGCCGACACGGGCTGCCTTTGTGCACCGGCCGCATTTCAGGGTCGGTCAGCGTTTTTTCAGTATATGCCCGCTGCTACTCGCGCCATCGCCCGGCGTAACCAGCCGGATACATACAGCGTTTCGGCGTTTCTAAATACTTGACCGAAGTTCCTGAAGGCATTATATTAATTGGATTTAAGCATTAAGGGGCGGCAGCGGATGATTCTGAGCATGACGGGATATGGAAGCGGCGCGGCTCAGAAGGATGGTGCCACGGTCACAGTCGAAATCCGGACCGTGAATCACCGCTTTTTGGATCTCCACGTTCGCGTCCCGCGGGAATACCTGTTTCTGGAAGGGGAGATCCAGCAGATGGTGCGAAACGCTCTTGACCGGGGGCGCGTCGATGTCAGCGCCGTGATTCAGAACGCGGTATCGGGGGCGCCTCTCGTCGATGCGGGGCTGGTGAAGGGCTACCTGGAAGCGGCCGCCGGGCTGAAGGAAGAATTCCATTTCCAGGACTCCCTGGACCTGAAGACGGTTCTCGGCCTGCCGGGGGTCCTGCAGAACAGGGAAGGCCTGCAGGCCGGCGCGTCGGAAGCTCTGATGGAACTTGCGCGTCTCGCCGTGGCGGAGGCTCTGGACGGCGTGAGGCGCATGCGGTTCCGGGAGGGCGAAGCGCTGCGGGCGGACATGCTGAAGAATCTGGATCGCATCGAGACGGCCGTCCGGCGCATCGGCGAGCTGGGAGCGGACTGCGCGGCGGAGCAGTTCGAGAAGCTCCGCGGCAGGCTTGAACAGCTTCTGCCCGGGGGCGCCATCGATCCCCAGAGGCTGGCTCAGGAGGCGGCGCTGCTCGCGGACAAATGCGACATCTCGGAGGAGGTCGCACGCCTGGAAAGCCACATCGGCCAGTACCGCTCCCTTGTGGACGCGGAGGAGAAGGCGGGGAAGAAGCTGGACTTTCTGCTGCAGGAGCTGCAGCGCGAAGCCAACACGATTCTTTCCAAGTCCGGGAACCTGGACATTTCGCGTCACGCGATCGCCCTCAAGGCGGATATTGAGAAGCTGCGGGAGCAGGTTCAAAACGTTGAATGAGAACGGCCGCGTCGGCAACCTGATTATAGTTTCCGGACCCTCCGGCTCGGGGAAGACCACTCTGGCCTCCGCCGTTTTGCAGTCAATGCCGCGCCTGAAGTTCTCCGTGTCGTATACGACCAGGGCTCCGCGCGGCGGGGAAAGGCACGGCGTCGAGTACTTTTTTGTGGACCGTTCGCACTTCCAGTCCCTGGTCCGCGAGGGCAAGTTTCTGGAATGGGCGGAGGTTCACGGCCATTACTATGGAACGCCGCGGGATTACGTGGAGGATCGCCTGCGGCAGGGTGAGGACGTTCTTTTGGATATCGACGTCCAGGGCGCCCGCATCATCCGCCGCGAGCGGAAGGACGCGGTGGGCGTGTTTGTCTTGCCCCCCTCCTATGAAATCCTGCGGCAACGCCTGCTTCAGCGGAGCCTGGACGAGGGTCTGGTCATCGAGCAGCGTCTGAAAACCGCGCGCAGGGAGATCGTCCATTACAAGGACTACGACTATCTGATCATCAACGACGATCTTGGCAGATCGACCGAAGAACTGCGCTGCATCATCGCGGGAGCCCGCTGCCGCATCGGCGCGAGAATCGAATCCGCCAAGGCCGTCGTCGCCACTTTTGGAGGAATGGATGCAGAAGGTCCCTGAGAGGATAGGATCCAAGTACCGTTTTATCATTATCGCGGCCGAGAGGGCCAAGCAGCTTCAGAACAACGCGAAGCCCAAGATAAAGACCAAATCGACGAAGCCGGCCTTTATCGCGATGAAGGAGGTCGAGGCCGACCTCATCGATTTTGAAATACCGCCGGCGGAACCGCCGAGTCCTGCATAGGGAGGCACCGTGAAGATCGCTCTGGGCGTCACAGGATGCATCGCCGCCTATAAGGCCGTCGAAATCATGCGGGGGATCCAGAAGGCGGGTGTGTCCGTGCAGGTTGTGCTGACGCGTTCGGCTTTGGAATTCGTGACGCCGCTGACGTTTGAATCGCTTTCCGGGCAAAACGTCATCACGGAGATGTTCCCCCCGGGAGTGAACCGGGACATCCGGCACATCAGCGTGGCTCAGTCGATCCAGCTTCTCGCGGTCGCGCCCGCGACGGCCAACATACTGGGGAAATTCGCGCGCGGCATCGCGGACGACTTCCTTTCAACCCTCTACCTTTCCACCCCGGCGCCGGTCCTGCTCGCTCCGGCCATGAACGTGGAAATGTGGCGCCACCCGGCCGTCCGGGAAAACGTGGAGATTCTGAAGGCGCGCGGCCATTGCTTCGTCGACCCGGAAGCCGGCGTCCTGGCCTGCGGCATGGAAGGAGAGGGACGGCTGGCGCCCGTGGACGTCATCGTCGCGAGGATCCTGGATGTCTTGCGCGGCGGGGAGTCCCTGGCCGGGTTGAAAGTCCTGGTCACGGCGGGTCCGACCGTGGAGGACATCGATCCCGTCCGCTTCATCTCCAACCGGAGTTCGGGGAAGATGGGTTACGCCGTAGCGCAGGCTGCGGCGCGGCGCGGCGCGGACGTGTACCTAGTCACGGGGCCGACCTCCCTGACTCCGCCCGCGGCGGCGCGCACCGTCCACGTCCGATCCGCCGCCGAGATGAGGGACGCGGTCCTGCAGCTCTATCCCGGGATGGACATCGTCGTGAAAGCCGCGGCGGTGGCCGATTACCGGCCCGAAACGCCCGCGGGCCAGAAGATCAAAAAGGGCGGCGATGCGATGACTCTGCGCCTCGTGCGGACCGACGACATTCTCGAACGCCTCGGGACGGAGAAGAAAGACCAGATCCTTGTGGGCTTCGCCGCGGAGACGGAGCGTCTGCTCGATTCCGGCCGCGAAAAGCTCGGGCGCAAGAACCTGGACCTGCTGGTGGCCAACGATGTGTCCTCCGGCGTCTTCGGATCCGATGTGTCCACCGTTTATATTCTGAGCCGCACGGGTGAGACGGAAACGCTTCGCGACCAGTCCAAGCTCACGATAGCGGACAGAATCCTCGACAAAGCCGTATCCCTGAGGAAGGCGGCGCGGGAATCGATGGGAGGCGCTTGCGGCGAAACGCAATCGCCCGAATGATCCCCGCGGCCTTCGCTGCGGACTCCGCACCCCGATGCATGCCTTTGCACGCAGGATCCAGCGATCCGTCCCCATGTTGCAGTCTGAACGTTGAACCGGGAATGTTGAGTGTGAAACGGGAAACTCGAAACGGGGGCCGCTTGTGATATGAAATCCGGCACTGTCGCCATCATCGGGCGTCCCAATTCCGGGAAATCGACCCTGCTGAACGCGTTCGCCGGTCAGAAGATCTCGATCGTCTCCGACAAGCCTCAGACGACGCGCCACCGCATTCTCGGGATCGTGACGGAGGAGCGCGGGCAGATTGTCTTCATGGACACCCCGGGGATCCACAAGCCCGCCTACCGGATGAACCGCCGCATGCTGCGGACCGTGTACGAGGGGCTCCAGGGCGTGGACCTCGCGCTCCTGGTCGTCGACGCGTCGATCTCCTTCGGGGCGGGAGAGCATTTCGCTCTGGAGACGGTGAAGGGTTCCGGGACGCCGGCGATCCTGCTGCTCAACAAGATCGACAGGATCGCGAAACCGAAATTGCTCCCGATCATGAAGCGCTACGGGGACGCGCATCCCTTCCTGGAGATCGTTCCCGTCTCCGCGCTCTCGGGAGAGAATCTCGGGTTGCTGCGCGACCTGATTTTCAAGCATCTTCCGGAAGGGGAGCCGCTCTATGAAGCCGACCGGATCACAGACCGTAGCGAGAGGTTTCTTGCAGCCGAGTTTATCCGGGAGAAACTCCTGGAACGCGTGCGGGAGGAGCTGCCGTACGCCTCGGCCGTCCTCATACGACGGTTCGACGAGAGCCGCAGGGACAAGGAGAACCTGGTCGTGATCGAGGCCGACATCGTGGTTGAAAAAAGATCCCAGCAGGGTATTATCCTGGGCGCGGGAGGGCTGCAGCTGCGCGATGTGGGGATCGCGGCGCGCGGCGAGCTGGAGGCGCTGCTCGGCTGCAAAGTCTACCTCGGACTGCAGGTGCGCACCGCGCCGAGCTGGCGGAACGACGATGCGATCCTGGACCAGATGGAGCTGGGGACGTGAGCGACAAAGAGCGTCTTGCGGAGCAGATACTGGGTCACCTGAAGCTCTATGACAGCCTCGGGGTGCGCTGGATCCGTATTCCGCCGGCGGCGGCGAAACCCCGATCCGGCGCGACGCCCGAACGGCGGTCCTCGGACCCGTCCGCCGCCGGCCGTGCCGCGCGGCCGGAATCCAGGCCCGCGGCTCCGGCACGCCCCGCGGTTGCGACGCCCGCGGCGATCCAGAAAACGATCGCGGGCTTTTCCCTATTCGACGGGGCGTCCTGCGTCGAGGAATCCCTGGACGAGATCCGCGCGGAGCTGAACGACTGCCGGCGATGCAAGCTCGCGCCCACGCGCAAGAACATCGTTTTCGGTTCGGGGAATCCGCACGCGGACCTCATGTTTGTGGGCGAAGCCCCCGGATCGGACGAAGACATGCAGGGACTGCCGTTTGTCGGCCGGGCGGGTCAGCTTCTCACGCGCATCATCGAGGCCATGGGTATGCGCCGGGAGGATGTCTACATCTGCAATATCGTCAAGTGCCGCCCTCCGGAGAACCGGAATCCCGAAGCGGACGAGATCGAAGCGTGCCGGCCGTTCTTATTCCGCCAGATCTCCGCGGTGAAGCCGAAGGTGATCTGCGCGCTCGGCGCCATTGGAGCCCAGACGCTGCTGAAAACCAACGAGTCCATCGGAAGGCTGCGCGGGCGTCTGCTCGACCTGGGCAACGTGAAACTGGTCGCCACGTATCATCCCGCGTACCTGTTGAGAAATCCGATCGAAAAGCGCAAAGTCTGGGAGGACGTGAGGATCGTCCGCGACTACCTGCGGTCCCTGAAATAAGCCGCGGGCGGCGGCATTTTCCGCCGCTCCTTTTCGGGATGGCCGCCCCTATTCCCCGGTCGCCGCTTTCGTATGAATGAATATGTCGATGTGGCCGTTCCGGTCGGTGTCCGGAAAACCTTCGCCTACTCGGTCCCGCCCGACTGCAGGGACCGGATCGCCGCAGGCATGCGCGTCATCGTTCCCTTCGGCCGCAAGCTGGTGACGGGCTATGTCGTCGGTTTCGCGGACTCGTCCGAGGTGCGGGGGCTCCGCATGCGGGCCGTGCAGGAGCTCATCGATCCGGAGCCGGCCGTTCCCGCGCCGCTCGTGGAAACGGCCCTCTGGGTCGCGCGCTACTATTTCGCTCCGCCGGGCGAAGTCTTCCGGGCGCTCTTCCCGGCGGGCACGGAGGTTTCGGGCTCGCGGCAGGTGCTGCTCACCCCGAAGGCCGCGACGCTTCTGCGCGGCGGCTTGAGGCCCCCGGGGCTGAGACCGCAGGAAAACGCCCTTCTCGACCTGCTGGATCAGGGGAAGGCGATGACCGTCCGCGAACTGGCGGATCGGTCCGGCATGAGAAACGTCGAGGCGTGGCTGGAGTCGCTGGCCGCCAGGCAGTTCGTCCAGATGGACATGGCGCTGGAAGCGCCGCGGGTGAAAGCCAGGGAGCGGCTCGCCGTCCGCACGCTGCCCGCTCCGCCGGAAGTCCTGGAGCGCCTGACGCCCGCGCAGAGGCGTCTTTATGCGAGAGTGGAATCCGCCGCGGCCCCTCTGCCCCTGCAGGATACTCTGCAGGATGCCGGGGTCACTCTGAGCGTCGCGCGGTCGATGCAGCGCAAAGGCGTCCTTGCCATCGAGGCTGAAAGAATCGAGCGTCTGCCGCCCGACCTGGCGCCGCCGGCGGATTCCAGGTCCCTCGTGCTCACTCAGGCCCAGAGGGAGCTCGTGGAAGGCATCCTGAAGATCATCCGGCGCGGCGAGCCCGCGCGCTGCCTGATCCACGGCGTCACGGGGAGCGGCAAGACGGAGGTCTACCTGCGGATTATCGCGGAGGTGCTGCGCGACGGGGGCGCGGCGATGTTTCTCGTGCCGGAGATCGGTCTGACGCCGATGCTGAGCCGGCTGGTCGTGTCCCGTTTCCCCGGACGCGTGTCCCTGTTGCACAGCGGCATGAGCGCGGGGGAGCGCTTCGACCAGTGGAACCGGATCCGTTCCGGGGCGTCGACGGTCGTCGTGGGGACGCGTTCCGCCGTGTTCGCCCCTCTCGGGAACCTGCGCCTTGTCGTGATCGACGAGGAGCAGGACCCCTCGTACAAGCAGGACGAATCGCCCTGCTATCACGCGCGCGACGTGGCCTGGCACCGCGTGAGCCGCTCGAACGGCGTCCTGCTGATGGGCTCCGCCACGCCGTCGATCGAGACCTATTTCTCGGCCGTGGGCCGGGGCGGCGCGTATTTCCGGCTGCCGGAGCGCATCGAGGCCAAGCCGCTGCCGGAGGTGACGGTCGTCGACATGGCCGTCGAGTTTCAGCGCCACGGCAAAAACACGGTCCTTTCGCAGACGCTTGAGGAGGAATTGCAGAACTGCATGCGGCGCGGCGAGCAGGCGATCATCCTTCTGAACCGGCGCGGTTATTCAAGGACGCTTCTGTGCCGCAGCTGCGGGCACGTGTACGCCTGCCCGGAATGCAGCGTCAGCATGACCTACCACCGGCAGGAAAACCGCCTGACCTGCCATTACTGCGGCGCGGAAAGGGAGGTCCCCTCGCTGTGCGCGAACTGCGGCGGCCCCTACATCTATTACCTGGGCGTCGGCACGGAGCAGCTCGAAAGCCTTCTGCGCCAGCTGCTCCCCAAGGCGCGCATCGCACGGCTGGACAGCGACACGGCGCGGCGCCGCGGCGTGCTGCGCACCGCCCTGTTCAACTTCGCGGAGCGCAAGCTGGACATCCTGGTCGGGACGCAGATGCTGGCCAAAGGGCATGATTTCCCGGACGTCACGCTCGTGGGCGTGGTGGCGGCGGACGCGGGGCTTTCCTTCCCGGATTTCCGTTCCGCCGAGCGCACGTTTCAGCTCCTCACCCAGGTCGCCGGCCGCGCGGGCCGGGGGTCCGCGCCGGGCCGCGTCGTGCTCCAGTCGTTCCACCCGGACCACTACGCCCTGCGCTTCGCCCGCGAGCAGGATTACCGGGGTTTCTACGAGCGGGAGATCGAATTCCGTCGCCTGATGGGTTATCCGCCTTTCCTGAAGCTCGTCCAGATCCTGGTCTCGGACGCCGACGCCGCGAAAGCGTCGCGAACCGCGGACTGGATCGCAACGGCCCTGCGGGAGCGGGCGCGCGTCATGCAGGAGCCGGCGCGTCCGCGCGTTCTGGGGCCTGCGCCGGCGCCCCTGGAGAAGCTGCGCGGCAAATACCGCATCCAGATCCTGGTGAAATGGCCTGCCGGTTCGGATCACGCGCCCCTTCTCGAGGACTGTTTCGCGGATCTCGCCCGACACAGGGTCTCGACGGCGGGCGTGCATGTGGACGTCGACCCTCTGTCCCTGCTATAACCTGTTCCTTCTCCGGATGCGGAAAAGGGAAACCTTCCATGTCGTAAGTTGAAAATCGAACCGGAGACCGGGAACGGGAAACGGAACCTTGGGCGTTGTATTCCAGGGCCGCCTTGTGTTATTGCATAAGTGACGCTTCAAGAGAACGATCAAGGAGGGAAAATCATGGCGACATGCGGCAAGTGCGGATCGACTGTTTCGGAAGGCTCGGCGTTTTGCAGCGTCTGCGGCGCGCCCGTCTCGGCGGGCGGCGGAGCGTCCCAGGGGGCCGGCGCGGGACTGGCGTCCAATGTGGCGGGGGCTTTGGCTTATCTGCTGGGTTTGATCACGGGAATTCTTTTTCTCGCGATAGAGCCTTATAAATAAAAAGGATGCGTTCGTGCGCTTCCACGCGTTTCAATCCATCGTTTTCAACGTCGTGGTGATTGTTTTCTGGATGATCTGGAGCAGCGTCATCGCCGCGGCGTTCTTCACGTTTGGTTTCTTGTGGGCCATGATAAGCCTGCTGAGCACCCTGGTCGGGCTCGCGATCTTCGCGTACTGGCTTTTCCTGATGTACAAGGCCTACAACAGCCAGCAATACCGGATTCCCGTCCTGGGCGATTTCGCCGCGAAGCTGGCGGGGAAGTAACTCGGAATTCTTCCTTCTTTCATGAACTGTCACCATCCGGATCCCGGGCGCAAACACAGAGGGTCCAAGAGGCTTGTCTCGGCTCTGGCGATAACGGGCGGTTGGTTTCTCATCGAACTGGCCGGCGGCCTTTACGCCAACAGCCTGGCCCTCATGGCCGATGCCGCGCACATGCTGACGGATCTCGCCGCCCTCGGCCTCAGCCTCTTCGCCCTTAAGATCTCCGCGCGTCCCGCGACGCACGAAAAAACCTATGGATGGCTGCGGGCCGAGATTCTGGCGGCGCTGGCCAACGGCATTTTCCTCATTCTGATTGCTCTGTACATTCTCTATGAATCCTACGGGCGCCTGTTGGCGCCGCAGCCGGTCAAGAGCGGCGTGATGCTGGCGATCGCGTCGGCGGGCCTCGCGGCCAATCTGGTCACGGCGCGGCTTTTGTACCGCGGACGGAACGACAATCTCAATCTGCGCGGGGCATTTCTTCATGTGCTGGGGGACACGATGGGATCGGCGGGCGCGGTCCTGGCCGGCGTCCTGATGATGACGCAACAGCTGTACCTGGCGGATCCGGTGGTGTCGGCGGTCGTAGCGGGGCTTATCCTGTACGGGGCATGGAAACTGGTGGCGGAAAGCGTGGACGTGCTGCTCGAGGCCGCGCCGCGCGATTTGAAAGTCCCGCTCCTGTTGGCGGACCTCAGCGCCGTGCCCGGCGTGCTTTCCGTCCACCATCTTCATGTCTGGACCATCACTTCGGGTACGACGGCCCTGAGCTGTCATGTCGTTTTGAAACAGGATGCGGACGCAGGCGCTGCCCTGGAGGCGATGAGCCGCCTGCTGAGGGAAAAGTACCGCATCGAGCATACCACCATCCAGATCGAGCCCGAGACCTGGAACGGCCATGGCGGAAGCGCGGATCCGGCTTCGCATATTCCCGGCGTATAAACGGTCGGCCGTCGCATCCTTTCTAATCGGTCGTTTCCGGTTTAGAGATCCCGGTTTTCACTTCAGCGTTTTATAGTCTGATCGGCTCCTGAGGCGGCGGCCCCGCGGAAGGCACGCCGGGCTTGCGTTTCTCGAACAGCGCCACGCCGAGCACGCCTCCCAACATGGCGGCCAGGGAGTAGGTCGCCAGCGTGAAGATCAGGACCACCATCCAGATAAGCGGGGAGATATCCCCCTTGTCGGACAGGCCCCGAAAAGCCTCCTCGGCCTCGGGCGGCACGTTGGGCAGGGTGCGGAGAACTTCCCGGATTCTCTCCGCGATTCCGAGTCCGCCCTGCCGGATCAGCATATATAAGGGGATCATGAACAGGGCGCTGACGGCGGTTCCGATGACGCCCGTCAACAGTCCCACTCCGGCGCCGCGTCCGAGCGTGACGGGGAGGGGAGAATCCTTCACGTACAGATAGGCCGCGAGCATTCCTCCGCCGACGACCCAGGCGCAGCAGGCGCAGTTGAGAAGGCTGATAACGGGGATGGATGAAAGGATTCCAAGGAGCACGCCGCCGATCAGGGCCGGCTTCAGCATCGCGTTGTCATTCATGGGAGTCCTCCCTTGAGATGGGGATCGCCGACGGCGGCACCGCGCCGCCGCCGTTCCTCGAGCCATTCCGTGACGCCGCGCGCCAGAAGCGGCCACGTCCCGGCGCCGAACAGAAAGCCCGTGACAAACCGGACGGCGCCCGTCCCGTGCCAGAGTCCCGCGCGCTCCAGGACGGCGTCGAGCGCGAGGGGCGCGACGGCGACCAGCACCCGGAGCCGCCGCGCCCCCGGGGACTGCATGGCGAGCGGGCGGGCGCAGGCCGCCGCCAGAAGCATCCCCAGATAGACGCCGGCGCAGCGGTGACAGACCGCGAGCGGATGGCCGCACAGCAGGAACGAACGCCCGGGGATCTGATGGCAGACGCCCGAGAAGGCGAGGTACAAAACCGCCGCGGCCGTTCGGCACCCGCATGCGGCGAGAAGCGGCGCCGCCAGTACGGCGAGACAGACGACGGCGCAGGCCGCGGCCGGCAGGATATGTGCCGCCATCAATCGCCGAGGTGCGAGTCGTTTCATGGGCCCGTCTTTTCCTTCCGAAGCGCTTTGCGCGGGGCCATTATACCCGAGCCGGCGCATCTGGAATACGATATTTGAAATGCGCAGTGCGGCGCCGGGCGCACCGCGGGCGCCGGAGCCGCAGAAATTTCCTGCGCTTTGCGGCACGCCGCCGCTCCCCGCGGCGGGCACGAAAATGAAATATAATTTCGAATACCGCCTGCGAACCGCCCCTTGCGCGCGGCGCCGCGTTTTTTTAGGCCTCTGACGCTGTCTCTGGCCCGTTTTTTGCTTGGAGCCGGATCCCGGATTTTCACCTTTACTTACCCCCTAGATTTTGTGCTGCAGGATGATTTCAACCCATTATCTTGTGCAAAAATGTTAAATAATTCTTGACAAGGCATTTCGATTCCCTTATATCAGGTTGCGAAGGGGCGGGATAAATGAGAGTCGGGCTCACCTACAACATGAAAAGGGGGGAAGCGGACGAGACATCGGAGCCCCCCGGTAGCGGCATGGCGGACGCCCAGGCGGAATGGGACGCTCCCGAGACCATCGAGGCGGTGCGGAGCGCCCTCGGGCGGCGCCATGAAGTGATCCTGATCGATGCCGCCAACGACGCCTACCGCCATCTGCAGGATGTGCACCCCGACATCGTCTTCAACATGGCCGAGGGAGCCCGGGGCCCCTGCCGGGAGGGATACATCCCTTCCGTTCTGGAGCATCTCCGGATTCCCTATACCGCGAGCGATCCTCTGACGCTGAGCATCTGCCTGGACAAGTCGAGGACGAAGGAGATCCTGGGCTATTACGGGCTTCCGACGTCGCGCTTTCGCGTCGTCGACGACCGCAATTTCTCCTTCAACAGCCTCCATTATCCCTTGATGGTGAAGCCGCTTCACGAAGGTTCGAGCATCGGCATCCGCAACGACTCGCTGGTGCGCACGCGGCAGGAGATGAAGGAGCGCGTCCTGTGGCTTCTGGAAAACTACCGCGAGCCCGCGCTTGTCGAGGAGTTCCTGCCGGGGCGCGAATTCACGGTGGCGATCCTGGGCAACGGCGCGGAGGCGCGGGTCCTGCCGATCGTGGAGATACGGCTCGACGCGCTTCCCGCGGGCGTCAACCCCATCTATTCCTACGAAGCCAAGTGGGTCTGGGATCAAAGTTCGAACCCGCTCGAGATCTTCGAATGTCCCGCGCGGATCGACGCGGAGCTTCAGGCCGAGATCGAAAGGATCTGCCTGCGCGCCTACGCCGTCCTGCGATGCCGCGACTGGTGCCGCATCGACGTCCGCCTGGACGCGGCCGGCAGGCCGCACATCCTGGAGCTCAACCCTCTCCCCGGCATCCTGCCGCGCCCGGAGGACAATTCCTGCTTCCCCAAGGCGGCGCGGGCAGCCGGGATGAGCTACGACGAACTGATTCTCTCCGTTTTGGACATCGCCTGCCGGCGATACGGGCTGGTGTAATGGAACCTTGCGACTGCGTCGTCCTTTACAATAGCGCCAGCATTTCCGACCGCGAAAGCTGCGAAGAGGTCCTGTACCCGTCCAATGTCCTGCGCGAGGACGTCGGCGCGGTCGAGGAGAGCCTCCGCGCTGCGGGGTATCGGCCCTGCGTGCTCCGCGTGGAGAAGTTTTCCCCGGACCTCGTGGAGATTCTGCGCGGGCTTTCGCCCCGGTTCGTTTTCAATCTCTGCGAAGAGGTCGACGGGAAGCCGGAGCTCGAGATGTGTGTCGCCGGCCTGCTTGAATTGATGGGCATCCCATACACCGGTTCGGACCCGTTCGCGCTCGCCCTGGCCCTGGATAAATTCCGGGTCAAGCAGCTCCTGCGAGCCGCCGGGATCCCGACGCCGCGGGGTTTCCTGTGCCCTCCGGGGCAGGAGCCGCGGACTCCGCGCGGCATGCGATTCCCCATGCTGGTCAAACCCGTGCGGCAGGACGCGAGCCTGGGGATCAACAGCCGCTCCGTGTGCCGCACCGCCGCAGAGCTCGACATGCAGACCGCGTATGTCCACAACGCCTACGACCAGGGGGCCCTCGTTGAGGAGTTCCTTGACGGCAGGGAATTCAACGTGTCCGTGGTGGGCGGCCGCGATCCCCGGGTGCTGGCCGTCTCGGAAATCGATTTTTCGGGCCTGCCGGAAGGCGAGCCGAAGATCGTGAGCTACCGGGCCAAATGGGACGAGGACAGCCCTCTATACAGCGGCACCGTCCCGGTTTGCCCCGCGCCCATTCCCCGGCGGCTCGAGAGGCGGATCCGGGACCTCGCGGTCCGAAGCTATCGCTGCATCGGTTGCCGGGACTACGCGCGCATCGACATGCGCACCGATTCCCGCGGAAATGTTTTCGTGCTGGAAGTGAACCCGAATCCCGATATATCGCCGAAGGCGGGATTCGCCCGCGCCGCGCGCGCCGCCGGCTACTCCTATTCCGAGATGATTCTGCGGATCAGCGAGGCGGCCCTCGAGCGGGGGGCGAAATCCGCCGCCGCCGCATATGCATTCTGACGACGATCCATCCGTTCGTGTTCGACCCATGGTTGCGGCGGACCGCGCCGCCGTCGCCGACATCATCGTGTCGGCCGGCAACTTTAATCCGTCGGAAGTCGAGTGCGCGCTGGAGCTGGTGGACATTTATCTCACGCAGGAAAACCAGACGGATTACCGCGTCCTGGTGGCCGAGGACGCCGGGGCGCGGGTGCATGCCTATGCGTGCTGGGGCCCGGTGCCGCTGACGAAGGGGGCCTACGATCTGTACTGGATCGCGACCCGCCCCGAAGCGCGCGGCCGCGGTTACGGGCGCGCGCTGATGGCCGAGGTCGAGAGCCGCGTGCGCGGGCTCGGAGGCCGTCTGCTGGCGGTGGAGACGTCCTCGAAGCCGTCGTACGAAGACACGGTGCGATTTTATCGGCGCCTCGGTTACGAGCAGGTGTCCCGAATCCGGGACTTTTACGACGTCGGAGACGACAAGCTGATTCTGGTGAAGAGGATCTCCTGACAGGAAGACAGGTTCGGCTATGGAACGAATGGAGCAGTGGACGATCGATTTGCGGAACAGCGTGACCCGGGGGGAAGTTCTCGCGCGCGATTTCGGAGTGGACGCCGCGGAGATCAACGCGGTATGCAGCGTCTATCCCATGAGAATCCCCGAATACTATTACGGCCTGATCCAGAAGAAGGGCGACCCCATCTGGATGCAGGCGGTGGCCGGACGGCAGGAGCTTCTGGATGAAAACGCGCCCGAGGATCCTCTGCACGAGGAGGAGGACAGCCCCGTTCCGCGCCTGACGCACCGGTATCCGGACCGCGTGCTGCTTCTGATCACGGACCGGTGCCCCATGTACTGCCGGTTCTGCACGCGCAAGAGAATGGTGGGGCAGGCCAGCGCGATCTCCGAGAAGACCATCGCCATGGGCATCGACTACATCCGCGCCCACAAGGAGATCCGCGACGTTCTCCTGTCGGGGGGCGATCCGCTGATGGTGAGCGACCGGAAACTGGAGCGCATCATCGCCAGCCTGCGCGCCATCCCCCACGTGGAGATCATCCGCATCGGCACGCGCTTCCCCTGCGTGCTGCCCAGCCGCATCACCGATACCCTCTGCAACATGCTCAGGAAATACCACCCCATCTACATCAACACGCATTTCAACCACCCGCGCGAAGTGACCCCGCAGGCGAAGGAAGCCTGCGAACGCCTGGCGAACGCCGGCATCCCCCTCGGCTGCCAGACGGTCCTCCTCAAGGGCGTCAACGACGATCCGAAGGTCCTGAAGGATCTGATGCACAAGCTGCTGATGATGCGCGTGCGGCCCTACTACCTGTACCAGGCCGACCTGACGCGGGGGACCAATCATTTCCGCACCCGCGTCGAAACGGGGCTGGAGATCATGCAGGCGCTGCGCGGCCACACGACCGGTTTCGCCGTGCCGCAGTTCGTCATCGACGCGCCGGGGGGAGGGGGAAAGATACCCCTCATGCCCGATTACGTCGTCAGCTTCGACGAAAAGGAGATCGTCCTGCGCAACTTCGAGGGCAAGCAGTACTGCTATCCGCAAACGAGCCGCCGCTACGTCAAGGATACGCGCGCGAGGGAACTGATCAACTTTTAGCAGGCCCGGCGCCGCCGCATTTTCCCGGGATGTAATCCGTAGCCGCTTTGCCTCTCAAGGACTATAATAGGCATCCGTTGAATGCCGAACGCCGCCTTAAGGGGGACTGCAGGAAATTGCGGAGACAGGAGCCTCGACGGAGGCGAAAGAGAAGAGCCGGCGGGCGGGTGATGGGAATCCCCGGGAAAGGGCGCCGATGGATCGAGCCCCGGAAGGGGCGGAAGACGAACCGCGGCGCGCGGTCTTCAACCCCTGAATGGATGCGCCTATGGTGTCCGTGAGGATCGGAACGCGGAAAATCGGCGGCAGCCGGCCCTTCTTCATCGCAGGCCCCTGCGTCATCGAGAGCGAAAGGCACTGCCTGAAGATGGCCGAGCGTCTGGCCGAACTTGCGGGGCGTCTGCGCATCGACCTGATCTTCAAGGCCTCCTACGACAAGGCGAACCGGACGTCGGCCGCTTCGTATCGCGGCCCGGGTCTGGAGGAAGGACTTCGCATCCTCGAAAAGGCCCGCCGCATCAGCGGCCTCCCGGTGCTGAGCGACGTTCATGAGCGCGCCGAGGTGCCGGCGGCGGCCCAGGTGCTCGACGTAATCCAGATACCCGCTTTCCTCTGCCGGCAGACCGACCTCGTGCAGGCGGCCGCCGCGACCGGGCGCTGCGTGAATTTGAAAAAGGGGCAGTTCCTGTCGCCCCAGGAAATGTGCAAGGTGCTGGAGAAAGCGACGGCGACGGGCAACCGCAATATCCTGTTGACGGAACGGGGCACATCGTTCGGCTACAACAACCTCGTCGTCGATTTCCGATCTTTTGTCATCCTGCGTTCCTTCGGTCAGCCGGTGGTTTTTGACGTCACGCACAGCGTGCAGGCGCCGGGCGGCCGGGGGGACTGTTCCGGAGGGGACGCGCGGTTCGTGCCCGACCTCGCGCGGGCCGCGGCCGCGGCCGGCGTCGACGGGTTCTTTTTCGAGGTGCATGACAATCCGGCGAAGGCCCTTTCGGACGGTCCGAATTCCCTGGACCTGAAACAGTTCCCGGGCCTGGTTCGGGATGTCCTCGAGATCGGCGGTGTGCGCAGGAGGATGTCATGAGCGACCCGAAAGGGCGCCCGTGCCGTGCGACGGCGGTCCGCGTCCTGGAGGCGGAGGCGGACGCGATCCGGACGGCGGCCGCGCGCGTGGACGAGGCCTTCGAGCGGGCCGTCGATCTGGCGGCCGCGTGCGCGGGGAAAATCGCCGTCACCGGCCTGGGCAAATCGGGCATCATCTGCAAAAAAATAGCAGCCACGCTCAGCAGCACGGGCTCTCCGGCGATTTTTCTTCACGCGGCGGACGCCCTCCACGGCGACGTCGGGTTGTTGTCGCGCGACGACCTGATCCTGGCCGTCTCCAAGAGCGGCGAGACCCCCGAGATCCTCCAGGTGCTGAATGTCGCCAAGCGCCTGGGCCTTCCCGTCATTGCGATGGCCGGCGAGCGCGGCTCCTCGCTCGCGCGGTACGCCGACGTGTTTCTCGACGTCGGCGTCGCGGCGGAGGCGTGTCCCTTCGGCCTGGCGCCGACGACGAGCACCGCCGTCGCCCTGGCGATGGGGGACGCCCTGGCGATCGCCCTAATGGAGCGGAAAGGGTTCGACCGCGACGATTTTGCTTCCGTTCACCCCGCGGGGAGCATCGGCAAGAAGCTGATGCGCGTGGGCGAGCTGATGCACCGCGGAGAATCGATTCCCCGGGTGCTCGGCTCCACGCCCATGGCCGACGTCATTTATGAAATGTCGCGCAAAAGCCTCGGGATGACGACCGTGACCGATGAACAGGGCGTGCTGGCGGGAGTGATCTCGGACGGGGACCTGCGCCGCTTGCTGCAGAGGTCCCCGGACCCCCTGAAGCTCACCGCCGCGGAGGTGATGACGCGTCAGCCGAAGACGATCGGGGAAAACGAACTCGCGACGGTCGCGCTCGCCAAAATGGAGGCGATGAAGATCACGAGCCTGGTCGTGGTGGACGCCCGGCGCATCGTCGTCGGCGTGGTGCATCTGCACGACCTGTGGCGCACCGAAATGTTCTGATCCTGGGCAATTTCCGCGGCCCTGCCGGTGAGCCGGCAAGCGCGTTACAAATCCTGACGCCGTCCTTTGCCCCGGGTTCGGCGGCAGTCATGAGGGTGTGCATCCCCGAACCCGGAATATCAAATGTCGAATATCGAACGCCGAAGGCGCCTCCGGGCCTCCTCGTTCATTGTTCGGCATTCTGCGGTTGCAGGGGCTGAAAGGATATGCATGCTGCGGGGACGGCTTGCGATCAGGCGGCTTTGAAAAGCCGGCAGAGTCCCGGCCTCCGGCTCAGCCGCAGGACTCCCGGCTCCTGTCCCGGTGCGCCGTGAAATCCATAAGATTCCCGGCTGGGACCTATTCCGCCCAGGTGATCAATCCCGGCACGAAAGGATGCCTCAAGTCCGCGTTGCGCGGCAGAACCCGGGCGGTGTATCCGTGCCGCCCGCTGGCGCGGCAGGGCACGGTGGCGACCTCGTATATATATCCGTCCGGTTCATGGCCGGCGAGCTGCATTTCGGTGATCACGGGTTCCACAATCTCTCCGTCCGCATCGAGCCGTCCGGCGTAGAGTTCCACGCGCAGGTCCTCGTGCGACAGCGGCCCGGGATGGACGCGGGCCCGGAATAGGACGCTTTCGCCCATCGGGATTTCGGAGGGCAGGCGGGAATCGAGGATCTGGATGCGGACGTGATGCCAGGCGTCGCAGATCCTGGCCATGGACGCAGCGAGAGATTTCGCCAGCGCGGCGCCGTCGGCGGACAGGCGCTTGAAATCGGAGTGGGCCGCCAGGTAGAACCGCTCCGTGTATTCCCGTATCATCCGGTTGGTGTTGAAGCCGGCGCACAGGTTGGCGATGGACGATTTCATGTAGGAGATCCACTTGCGCGGCAGGCCGTCGGCGCGTCGTTCGTAGAAGGCCGGGATGATGTCGCGCTCCAGGATGTCGTAAAGAGCCTCGGCCTCCACCTGGTCCTGATAGTTGAGGTCGGTGTAGGACTCTCCTTTGCCGATGGCCCAGCCGAATGTCGGGCAGTCCTTGCTGTGATCCAGGTACGCCTCGTCCCACCAGCCGTCCAGCGTGCTCAGGTTGAGCACGCCGTTGGCGAGAGCCTTCATGCCGCTGGTGCCGCTCGCTTCGTTCGGTCGCAGCGGCGTATTCAGCCAGACGTCGACGCCCTGCACAAGGTAGCGGGCGACGCTCAGGTCGTAATCCTCCAAAAAGACCAGGCGCCGATGAAACTGCGGTTCGCGCGCCAGAGTGGCGATCTGCTGGATGAGCTCCTTGCCGGCGTCGTCGCGGGGATGCGCCTTGCCCGCGTAGATGACCTGCACCGGGCGCTTGGGATCGTTGAGGATGCTCGCCAGCCTGGTCTTGTCTCTCAGAAGCAGCGTGCCGCGCTTGTAGGTGGCGAACCGGCGGGCGAAGCCGATGGTCAGAGTCTCGGGGTCGAGGGCTTCCTCGGCCGCCTCGATATCCGCCTGGGAAGCGCCGCGCCGGCGCAGCTGCGCGCTCAGCCGGCGGCGCACGAAAGCGACCAGCCGTTCCCGCCGGC
The DNA here is from genome assembly GCA_964481255.1 of uncultured Acidobacteriota bacterium. Taxonomy (GTDB): domain Bacteria; phylum Acidobacteriota; class UBA6911; order UBA6911; family UBA6911; genus UBA6911. The sequence goes on from CAYZTZ010000041.1 coordinate 20,163, forward strand.
GCTCGTGCGTGTGCCACAGTTCCTCGGCGGCGATCGATTCGACGCGCCGCCACACGTGTTGCTCGGCGGGCTGTTCGCGCCAGCTCGGGCCCAGGTAGCGTTCGTAAAGCTGGTTCATTTCCTGGGAGATCCAGGACTGGAAATGGACCGCGTTGGTGACGTGCGTGATGGGGATTTCGTCTTCGGGCACGTCGGGCCAGAGGGCGCTCCAGAGGCGGCGGCTGATCTTCCCGTGAAGCCGGCTGACGCCGTTTCGGAAGGAAGCCATGCGCAAAGCCAGCGTCGTCATGCAGAAGTCCTCCTTGTCGTTGGAGGGGTTCCGGCGGCCCAGCGCCAGGAATTCGTCGCGGCTGATGGCGAGCTCCGTGATGTAGGATGCGAAATACCGGTCCATCAGGGACGGAGGGAAATAATCATGACCGGCGGCCACCGGCGTATGAGTCGTAAAAACAAGGGCGGAGGACGCAAGCCCGCGCGCCTCGGCGAAGGATATGGAGTGCCTTTTCATGAGCCGCCTCGTCAGTTCGAGCGAGAGGAAAGCGGAGTGTCCTTCGTTCATGTGGTAGACGGTCGGGTGGATACCCAGGGCGTCCAGCGCGAGGAAGCCCCCGATGCCGAGGAGGATTTCCTGGCGGATGCGGTTGTTCAGGTCGCCGCCGTAGAGCTGGTCGGTGATATCCCGGTCCTCGCCGCGCGTGTTGAGGGGAACGTTCGTGTCGAGCAGGTAAAGCGAAACGCGCCCTGCCACGACGCGCCAGATCTGAGCCGCCACCATGCCTTCGGGATACGGGACCTCGATCGTCAGGGGACTGCCGTCCGGGCGGCGCAGCAGCGTCGTCGGCATGGTGTGGAAGTCGTTGTCCTCGTAATCCTCCTGCTGCCATCCCGCGGCGTTCAGGTATTGCCGGAAATAGCCCTGCTGGTACAGGAGCCCGACGCCGACCAGGGGGACTCCCAGATCGCTGGACGATTTCAGGTGATCGCCCGACAGGATGCCGAGGCCTCCGGCGAAAACGGAAAGGCACTCGGTCAGGCCGAACTCCGCGGAAAAATACGCGATCAGGGCGTCGGCGGCCTCCGGATGGGTCTTCCGGAACCAGTTCGACTCGTTTTTCATGTAACCGTCGAAATCGGAGAGGACGCGCTCGAAATGGGCCATGAAGGACTCGTCGCCGGCCGCTTCCTCGAGGCGTCTCTGATCGATGATCCCCAGCATGCGCACGGGATTGTGGCCGCTGATCTCCCACAGATCCGCGTCCAGGCGGCGGAAAAGCGCGACCGTGTCATGGCTCCATCCCCAGCGGATGTTGTAGGCCAGCTCCCTCAGCCGTTCCAGGGAAGCCGGGAGGCGTGGGATGACCGTAAACGTATGGGAAGGTTTCATGGCGAAGCGTTCCTCCTTGGCGATTCCATCTTGGCACGCAAGCATTATAGAACAGTTTCCCGCGCCCGGCCCCGGAATCCGATTCCGTTCCGGGGCGCCCGGTGCGAATGCCTGGGCGGCTTGGGGACCGCCGGCGCAGATCTTTTTTTATAGCGCCCGGGCGACTGGTAGAATCTCACCATGGATATGGCCGATAAGGTCTGGGGCGGACGGCCGAGCAAACCGGTCCGTCGGGGGCGAGCCGGCGTGAGATTTTTTCGGGTTTCAGTTTTTTCCGTCGTCCTGGCGTGCGCATGCATTCATACGGCCGCCGGGGATGAGAAATGGTGCGAGATCCGGAGCCCGAATTTCACGGTGGTGAGCGACGCGCCCGTCCGCCAGGCCCGCCACGCGGCGCGGTCCCTTGAACAGTTTCGGGCTGTATTGCAGAAGACGCTGCCCACTCTGAAAGTCGACGCGGGATTTCCGCTTCTCGTGTTCGCGGCGCGGGATGCCGTAAGCCTGAAGGGTCTTATCCCCGCCGACCGTGAGGAACCGGGGGCCGCGCAACCTCAAGGTTTCTTTCTTTCCGACCCGGGACGAAACATCGCCGTTTTCCGCATGGACGACAAGGGCGAGCCCGGGTACAGGGCGATGTACCACGAATACGTGCACATGGTCACGAATCTCAATTTCCGGAACCTGCCCTTATGGCTTTTCGAGGGACTGGCGGAATTGTATTCCCTCGCGACTGTTTCCGGAGAGGCTTCGGGTCTGGGAAGAACAAACAGCGAGTATCTGGAATTCCTGAAGGCGTCCTCGCTGATCCCCCTGAACGTTCTCATGAGCGTGACGCGGGAGTCCCCGTACTACCGCCGGCGGGATATGAGCCGGATCTTTTACGCGCAGTCCTGGGCGCTGACCCATTACCTGATTCTTGGAGACAGGCAGGCGCATTCCGGGCGGCTGATGGAGTTTCTGCGTTTGATCCGGAACAACGTTCCCGAGAGGGAGGCGGCGGAACTGGCTTTCGGCGATTTGAAAGCGCTCGAGCGGGACCTTGAAAAGTATATACGCGGAGGCAAGTTCTACTATGCTCCCGTCGACTCGAAACTCGGCGCGGGGGAAAGGAAGTCGACTGCGCGCAAGCTTCCTGTCGAAGAATCTCTGGCGTTGCGCGGTGAGCTTCTGGTGCGCGTCAACCGGCCGGAAGAGGCGAAGCCTCTGATTGAGGAAGCCCTGAAGCGCAACCCCGGCAGCGCCGCGGCGCATGAAGCCATGGCCCTCCTGCAGCTGCGCCTGGGGGATCGGGATTTGGCCTGGAATCATTTCTCAAGGGCGGCCAATCTCAACCTGCGGAGTTTCCTGGCTCAGTATTACTGCGCCGAACTCGCCTTCCTTAGGAACAGGGACCATGAAGCGGCGGAAAAATACCTGCGCAGGGCTCTGGCGATCAACCCGAAATTCGCGCCCGCCTATCACCTGATGTCCGTCGTCCTGATGCTGCAGGCGGAGAGGCTTGCGGAGGCTTTGGGGCTGGCGATGAAGGCGGCCGATCTTGAGCCCGGGGAGTTCCGCCATTGGGCCGGCGTCTGCCGGATCCAGATCGCCATGGAGCGATACGAGGAAGCCGGGCGTCTTGCGCAGCGGCTTCTCGAGACGGCGCGCTCGCAGGAGGAGGTCCAACAGGCGCAGGTTCTGCTGGCGATGATGCCCGGGCTTCAGCATCGGGCGCTTGAAGCAAGGCGGCAGGCAAACGAGGCGCGGGAAGAGTCCAGGATGGCGGCGGAAGGCCAGATCGCCTCCGCTGAATTGGAGACGCCCCTGGGCGATAGAGATGTGCCTCGGGGCGGCCTCGAAAACAGGGGCGTGGAGATTCTGGAGGGGCAGGTTCGGTCGGTTCTGTGCGCGGCTCCGGCGGTTATGGACGTCGAGGTCGAAGCTGATGACGGGAGGCACAGGCTCCGCGCGGAGGATTATCGTCAGGTAGCGTACAGGCGTGGTGGTTCCGTAGGTTCCGGGGGTTCCGGGGAGGTCCGGGAGTTTGAACCGTGCCGGGAGCTTAAAGGGAAACGCGTGCGGATCGGGTTTTTCAGAGTTGCGGGAAAGGAGTATTCCGGCTTCATACGGACGGTTGATCTAGAGGATTAGAGAACGGAGTTCCGGTTCGCGCCGGAAGCGGAAGTTCCGGCTCGCGCTGGAAACGGACGGTCGCGCTTGGCACTTGAAAAATGGGACTGGGAAGGCTAAAGTGAAGCCCGTGATAGACCGGCGCGGCGCAAACGGCCTCTTCCGGGTTGCGGCGCCGGACGCTCCAGCGCAAAGGATGTTGCAGAGGCTTTAGGCGACTGCGGGCGGCTAAGCCGGAGCGGGCGGGAGTAATTCAGCGGTAGAATGCCAGCTTCCCAAGCTGGACGTCGCGGGTTCGATCCCCGTCTCCCGCTCCATCGCAAATTCGGGAAATTCCCCTGACCTCTAAATCCGCTTGAATATCATGTAGCACCCCGGGGCTGTTTGGAGCATTCCGCCCCACGGAGCATTTTGCCCCACAGCATTTTGGCCCACCGCCTGCGCCTGGGTCGCAACAACAGGAGGTACCGCCCCGAACAGACACATATCGGACACCCATCTATCCGCCAATTTGATACCCGTCTGTCTGATGAATTTGGTCTGATGAAGGAATAGCTGGAATAGCTGGAATAGCTGGACACCCATATTTCCCCCTCCCTTTACCCATTATTTACCCATTTAACTTCCATTTGACTATTTCACATATATCCAAATATTTTTTGGCTCATTCCATGAGTTCGCCATTAGAAGTATCGAGAGAGGCGAACCAT